>NZ_BAAAQM010000007.1:0-197179 GCF_039531675.1 Catenulispora subtropica | reverse complement strand
CAGTTCATCCGGCTTGCCAGGCCCGCCCCTGAAGCCGATTTCCATCACCTTCACAAGACAAGCTCGCCTCAGCCGTCGGGCACCGGATTTCCGGCGCAGGACACTAGCCGCCCGCAGGCCGCTCCCCCGATGCCCGCTCCCCCACAGGCGACTCCGAAAGCCGCATCGCCAGCAGCATCCCGGGCCACTCCCCCACCTTGAACTCCTGCACCCGCGTGAACCCATAGCTCTCGTAAACCTTGACCAGGTTCCCCTCCTCGCCGGCCCAGCAGTCGACGCGGATCAGATCGATGCCGCGCTCAGCCGCCTCCTGTTTGGCCCGTTCGATCAGGGCGCGGCCGACCCCGCGCCCGGAATGGCGGCGCGAAGAGATCAGGAAGTTGACGTACAGCTCCCGCTCGTCCACCGCCGGGACGTACTCCTGCCGCTGCTCGGTGATCACCATGGCGCCGAGCGGCGTCCCGTCCTCGTCCTCCAGGATGCGCATCCCGCCGGTGTCGGCCCGGGCCAGAAAGCCTTCCTCGCGTTTCGCGTTGCCGGTCCACGGTTCGGTACCCCACTGCTGGGTGTTGCCGCGGGAGTTCATCCAGGCCACGGCCTCGTCGCCGAAGGCCATGAGCAAGGGGACGTCGTCCCGGCCACCTGATCGAATGCGCATGGACCCTTCCTAGCAAAGAGTTCACGTGAATGCGCGTCAGATATAGCCGCCGTTCACCGGCGTTGAGGCCAAGGACTGTACAAATCCGCTGCATGAGAATCTATCTCGCGTCCAAGCGACGGCTGGCGGTATCGGCGATCGTGCTGGCCGTGGGGATCGCAGTCCTGCTGCCCGCCACCGCTCTGGCGTCCGGCCGGCATCACGGGGGACCGACCACCTGGTCACTGTCCGGCGCGGTGGCGCCGGCGACGCTGAAGGGCGGCCCCTGGACGCTGGGGCAGGGCCCGGCCACCTACGGGGATCCGACCTCCGGTTACTGTGACGCCACCGGCGCCGTGACCCGCAATCCGGGCGCCGAGCTGTTCCAGCCTGCGTACTTCCCGAACGTCGTCGGCCAGGGCCGGCACCTGCGCGGCTTCTTCGACTACCGGCCGAAGGACACCGACGAGGCGGTGCTCGCGGCCCGGTCCGACGACGGGGGCCGCACCTGGACCGCTGAGGGCCAGGCGCTGGAGTCGAACCGGGGGCAGTGCCCGTCGGACGCCCTGAACGACGACGGGCAGGGCCACCCGACCGTGCTGCACATGGCCGGCAAGGACCTCCTCTACACGCTCTCCCGGCCCACCGCCGACTCCGCGGGATCGCAGCTGCTGGTGCACCGCATCGACGCCGCCTCCGAGCATCCGCTGGCCACACTGCCCGCCGCCGAGCCGGTCGGCACCGGGGCGAGCACGAAGCTGACCACCGCGGTGACGCTGCCGGCCGCGACGCTCCCGGCCGCCGACACCTCGAAGTTCGAGATCCCCGGCACGGTCCGGGTCAAGACCTCAGAGGGTGTCGTCGACGTGCGCTGCACCGGCGCCACGGCGACCTCGTTCACCGGCTGCTCCGGCGGCAGCGGCACGGCCCCGGCGGGCGCGACGGCCACCACCTACGCGGTCGTCCCGGCCGACGCGCAGGCCACCACCGGCCTGCTGTCCCCGGACGGCATCCTCGGCGTGCTCCCGAGCAAGGACGACTACACGGTCACCGTGCTCTACGTGCAGAAGCAGAAGGACTACTTCACGAGCCCCACGCAGCCCGGCGCGTGCAACGTCCCCTACGCCACACTGGCCAAGATCGGCGAAGGCAAGAACAAGGCACCGCTGTACGGCAACAACGAGGACCTGGCGACCGTCCGCACCGCCACCACGCACGACGGCGTCCACTTCACCGACCGCGGCCCGGTGAACGGACTGGGCGACAACAAGGACGCCGGCCCGGACGCGACCCGGTTCGTCAGCCCGTCCGGCACCGTGGTGAAGAACCCTGACGGCACCTACGGCCTGTTCTACGGCGCCGGCAACTGCTACGACGGCGACAGCGACGGCTTCCACTACATCGGCTACGCCACCAGCAAGGACGGCGTGAACTGGAAGATCGTCAACGGCTTCGGCAACCCGCTGCTCTCGGCCGACACCACGTTCCCGCAGACCTCGCCGGGGCTGTACTACAGCGGCCGCATCTACGGTCCGCAAGTGGTGCTCGGCAAGGACGGCAAGAGCGCGACCATGGTCTTCGCCGGATACCGCACGCCCAAGCCGTTGCCGAAGCCGGGGACCGTGCTGGGCACCGACCCGAACGCGCTCTACACGGTCGGTGCCGGCGACCTGGCGACGTACCGGACCATCCTGACGGTTCCACTCACCGCAAAGTAAGGCCGGCTGAGGAGGGCCGACCTGTTACCGTGACCCGACCAGGCATGGACAGGGTTCGGGGGGCGCGATGGAACTGTTGACCGACGGCACGGTGCTGCTGTCCGGCGTGGTCGGTTCGACGGCTTACGGCCTGGCCGGCCCGGATTCGGACGTCGACCGCCTCGGCATGTTCGCCCTCCCCACCCTGTCCCTGCTCGGACTGCACACCCCGCGCGAGAGCCAGGTCACCACTCACCCGGACGTGACTTTCCACGAGGCGGCGAAGCTGGCCCGCCTGGCGCTGGGCGGGAACCCGACGGCCTCGGAGCTGCTGTGGCTCCCGGACGACCTGTACGAGGTCCGCTCCCCACTCGGCGACGAGGCCGTCGCACTGCGCACGTCGTTCCTGTCCGCGGGCCGGGTCCACGACGCCTACCTCGGCTACGCCACCCAGCAGTTCCGCAAACTGCTCTCCCGCGACCCGACGTGGACCGCCCCGAAGATCGCCAAGCACGCGCGGCATCTGATGCGCCTGGTCGAGCAAGGCTACGAGCTCTACACCACCGGTCACGTCACCATCCGCCTCACCGATCCGGAGCGCTTCCGCGCCTTCGGGGAGCGCGTCGCGGCCGACCCCGAGGCGGCGCGGCCGTTCATGGCCGAGGCGGAGGAGCGGTTCGCGACGGCGCGGAGCGTGCTGCCCGACGAGCCCGACGCGAAGGCCGTCGAGGACTGGTTGCTGCGGGTGCGGCGGGCTTTCTGGGAGAGATGAGGCCGGATCTCACCGCCGCGCGGTGAGCACCGGCTGGTAGTAGCCGGTGTCCTCAGGCTCGTGCCACTTCACCTCCACGAAGCCGGCCGCCTCCGCGAACCCCGCGAGCTGGGCGCGGGCCAGCGCCCAATACGTCGCGCGCCGCACCCGCACGTCCCACGTGTCGCCGGTGGCCGGGACGAGCTGGAAGTGCTCCAGGTCGTAGCGTTCGCCGTCGGGGTGCCAGTGCCACAACTGGAAGGCGATGGCGCGCCCGGCTTCCCGCTCTGACACCTGCGGCGGCGTCGACGCGGGACGCTGACGCCGGAGGGCGTCGTAGTCGCGGATCGTCAGCAGCAGCAAGCCGTCCGGGCGCAGTACGCGCCGCATCGCCGCCAGCGCCTCGGCCACCGCCGCGGCCGTCAGCAGGTGCGGCACCGAGTTGTCGGCACTGAGCACCACGTCGAACGTGGCGTCGCGGAACGGCAGGGCTCTCATGTCCGCGGCCGCGGTCGGCAGAACGAACCCGCGGGCTGCCGCCTCCCGGCGCGCCCGCGCCGCCGCGCGCGGGCTGAGGTCGGTGCCGGTCACCTCGAAGTCGTCGCCGAGCTTTTCCAGGCCGATGGCCTGTGTCCCGATCCCGCACGAGCAGTCCAGCACCCGGCGCGGTGCCTGGCCGCCGTACGTCTCGATGAGCGCCGACAACACCGACCCCTGATAGTCCATGCTGCCGTCCCAGTCACGGAATAGCAGGTGGTAGTCGTCCGCCAGTTCGTCATAGAAGGCCCGCATCCCGCCATGCTGGCATCGGTATGCGCTCTGCGACGAGTGTTTTCCCATTACGGAATCACCGGATCGGAATCACGGGATGGGATCGTCCAGCACGGCGTCGGTGCGCCACCGCTGCATCTCCACCGCCGCGTCCTCGGCGCGCCTGGCCCGGGCCGTGTCACCGGGCCGCACGGGGACGAACGGCAGGGCTCCGCTCGCCCCCGGCCGACGGCGCCAGCTTTCGTCGAGCCCGACGATCGCGGCGCCGCCCGGCACCGCGGCCGTTCCCGGGCCGGTACCCGCCCCGCCGCCATCGGCGCGAGCCGCCGAGGACACACCTCCCGCTGCTCCTGTTCCTGCTCCTGCTGCTCCAGCCGCTCCAGCCGCTCCAGCCGCTCCAGCCGCCAGCAACGCGTCCGCCGTCCCGGCCAGCATCGACTCCCGCACCTGCGGCATCATCCTTTCCAGCGACCCGGCCCGCTCCAGCTCCACGGCCCACACCACTTCGGCCGCGGACATCTCGGCCAACCGCACGTACGCCGCCAGCCGCGCCTCGTCCCCCACCGCCGGGCCCGCAGACCGGACCACCGCGCGCACCCAGGCCACGTCTTGCTCGGAGGCCGCGTCCACCATCGCCAGGAACGGCGCGTCGCCGCGCAGGGTCACGAGCCGCTGCAGTGCCTGCCCGACCGCGCGCGGATCGTCGAGCAAAGCCAGGAATGCCTGGCGCCGGACCGCACCGCCGGCGTACTCGTGCACCCGGATCGCGTCGAGGATCTCCGGCTCGGTGCCGTACTGGTCCAGCAGGCGGGCCAGGACGCTGTCCGGGGTGAACGGGTTCGCGGCCAGCCGCACGCGCAGCGCCAGGTCGCCGAGCGAGCCGAACGCGTGCTCGGCGAGTTCGCGGCACAGCGGGGCGTGGGCCGTCATCCCCAGGATCAGTTCGGCGCGTTCGCGCAGCGTCGTGAGCTCGCCGTCGGTGGGGTTGGTGCGGATCGTCGCGCCGGACGCCAGGAACGCCCGCGCGGCCAGGGGCGGTGCGAGCGCCAGCATCACGTTCGCGGCCCGCCAGCGCTGACCCTCGACGGCCGGCCCGGCCGGTTCGCGGCGGGCCGGGCGCCGCCGGGCACCGAACGCGGCGCCGCGCCGCTCCTCCGGCTCCGCCCTGCCCTTCACCAGCGCCGCCAGCGAGCCGCGCCATTTCTCGATGTCGCCGATCATCCGCGCCCAATACCGCGGGCCGGCGCCGTCGCCCCGCAGGATCGCCCGCACCACCGCCGCGCTCGCGCCCGCGAGGTCCGGGTCGGCTTCCATCAGCATCGTCACGGGAACCGCCGCCGGCCGCACCCGCCGCACGAGGTCGGCGGGCCGGATGGTGCCGAGCCGGCAGCCGGCCATCGCCAGCTCGCGCAGGTAGCCGAACTCTTTCGCCGGGTCGGCGCGGGTGGTGCGGAAGTACGCGGCGGACCGTTCGTAGTCGTCGATCGTCGGGTGCGACGGGAAGGTCGGCGGCCGGTCGGTCAGCGCGCGGCGGCGGTCGTCGGGGGCGGGGACGGTCACCGGTCCTCCCCCGCCGACTCGGCAGCGCCCGCATAGTCGTCATAGTCGTCACTGTCACTGTCACTGTCGCTGTCGCCGTCGCCGTCGCCGTAGTCGGTGTACTCGCCGTCGCCGTCGCCGGTGTACTCGCCGTCGTCGGCGTCGTCGACGCCGTCCGAAGCATCGGGCATCTCGGCCACGGTCATCTCGACCAGCGCGGCGAGTCCCGGATAGTCCAGCGGTCCCACGCTCATGAGCCGACGGACCACGGCCTGCCACCGCTCGGGCCGCCCGTCGAGACGGCGCCGGACCGCGTCCTCCAACGGCCACCGCGACGGATCGTCGGGATGCGGCACGGGGTCCGTCCTCGGATCCGGGATGGTGACCCCCGGCAGATCCCGGGCCGCGGCGATCTCGGCAGCCCGCAACAGCGGCTCGGCATCGGCCTGGACCATCGAGGCGCGCACCATGGGGTCGACCGCGTCCACGGCTCCGTCCAGGAACGTCGCGACGTCCCAGACCGGCTCGGGTCCGGCCTCGGCGGCGAGGCGGCCGAAGAGCAGCGCGGTGGTGTCAGGCCCCAGATACCGGCCGAACTTGCGGAGCAGGAAGTGCAGGCGCTCGGCGGTCGGGGCGGCGGCGACCAGCCGGTAGACGTTCGCCTCGCCCAGGTTCTTGACGAAGTGGGTGATCTGCGCCCAGGCGACGCCCTGCTTCTCCAGCAGTTCGAGGGCCGCGTACCGGATGTCCGGGTCCAGGCACAGGCACAGCAGGCTCAGCCGGGTGGCGACCGGATCGACGGGGTTGTGCAGCAGCCGCCGCAGCGCGGAGGCGGGTGTGGCGGGGTTGCGGAGCAACGCGCCCAGCGCGTCGGGCCCGGCGCCGGGGTCGAGGGCGCGGTCGATCAGCCCCGGCGCGAGCGGCCGGTGGTGCAGGAGGAACACCTGCTCCGGGGTGAGGACGTCGTCGTCGTCGCCGAGGAACTCCTCGGCGACGGTCCGCGGCGCGAAGACCATCAGCACGTTCGCGCTGTCGCCGTCGACCGCGCTCTCCTCCGGCGGCATGGCGTTGTCCGGTCCGAGGTCGGCGACGGAGTCGATGAGCTCGGCGACGGTCCCGGACCACATGAAGGAGCGGACGAGCAGCGTGTACCAGAGCATGTCGTCGCGGCCGATGCGCTCGCGCAGCCGCCGGCGCAGCTCCCGCGCCAGATCGGAGCGCCCGCGCGAGGCGGCGACGACGCCGTCGCCCGCACGCCAGGCCAGGTCCAGGACCGCGCTGGCGGGAACGGCGTGCTCCAGCACCTCGGCGGCGGTCAGCGTGCCGAGACTGAGGCCCCTGATGATCAGCAGCCTGATCGCGAGGCGGAACTCGGGCTCCTCCACGACCTCGCCCCAGACCGGCTCCAGGGCCTTCAGGGCCGCCGGGATCCGGCGCAGCGTCCTGACGTCCGGCGCGCCGGCGTGCCAGGCGGCCTGCGGGTAGCGGGCGAGCAGGCTCTGCCGCACGTCCTCCGGGATGTCCTCGCGCGCGGCGGCTTCGTCGAGCCCTTTGACGTGGCCGAGGAACCGTCCCCGGTCGCCGGCCACGTCGCGGTGGCCGGCGGCGAGGTCGAGGATCTCGTCCCAGTCCAGGGCCCAGGAACGGGAGCCGACGCCGGGGCGGTCCCATCCCTGCACCCAGGTCTGGTCGCGCCAGCCGGGCCGCCGGCTGGGGATCGGCTCGGCCAGGCCGAGTATCCGAGCGGCGGGGAGCGCCAGGGCCTGGTCTCGTGCGCCGGCCAGAACGCGGAGCAGTTCGAAGTCGGGGTCGCCGGTGTCGGTGTCGGCGAGATCGGCCGGTGAGCGTGGGAGGACGGCGGTGTCCAGGAAGGCGACGAGCTTCGCGCGCAGGTCCGGCGGGATGATCGCCTCGCCGTCCGGACCGGTGCGGTCGCGCAGGATGGCGGCGCGGACCCAGGCGACGCCGACCTGGTCCAGGCGGCCGAACAGCGCGCGGTCGACCTCGGGGTCGGCCAGCCTCAGGAGTTTGCGGCGGGCGGTGTCGTAGCCGAGCACGCCGGCGTGGCGCAGCGGCAGACGCAACTGCCAGGCGAGGGCGCGGCGGGCCCCGGGCGGTCCGTGCTCGATCACGTGGTCGACGACCGGCTCGGGCAGCCGGCGGCCCATGCGGGCGACGCCGGCGGCGAGTTCGGTGGCGGTCAGGGCGCCCAGGATCACGGGCAGGTCTTCGGGCCGGGCGGCCTGGGTGAGGTCCAGAACCCGCTCGGCTGCGGCGGGGACCGACAGGGGTGTGGTCGTGTCGTCGGCCCCGATGGTCATCGCCCCCGTTTCCCGCCTCCCACCGTGAAACGCCTGATCCTGCCTGTTCCGACAGGACCATGATGCCTTACGGGGAGGTGTGTGCGGCAGGCTCTCCGCCGACGAGCGCGAGGGCCTGGCCGGCGATCTCGATCTCCTCGTCGGTGGGCACGACCAGGACCGCCGTCTCGGCCCAGTAGGGCGAGATGTAGCGCTCCTCCTTGGAGTCGGCGGTGTTGCGCTTCGCACTGATCGAGATGCCGAGGTGTTCCAGCCCTGCGACGGCGCCCGCCCGGACGGTCGCGGAGTTCTCGCCGACGCCCGCGGTGAACACGACGGCGTCCACGCGGCCCAGGGCGGCGAGGTAGGAGCCGATGTACTTGCGGATGCGGTAGCAGTAGGCGTCCAGGGCGAGCTGGGCGTTCGCGTCGCCCTTGGCCGCGGCCGCCTCGACGTCGCGCAGGTCGTTGCTGCCGCCGAGCGCCAGCAGGCCGCTGGACTTGTTCAGGGTCAGGTCGATCTCCTCCGCGCCCCGGCCGGTCCGGCGGGCGATGTAGGCGCAGACCGCGGGGTCCAGGTCGCCGGAGCGGGTGCCCATGATCAGGCCTTCGAGCGGGGTCATGCCCATGGAGGTGTCGACGCTCCTGCCCTCGCGGACGGCACAGGCGCTGGCGCCGTTGCCGAGGTGCAGGACGATCATGTTCACCTCCTCGGGGCGGCGGCCGAGGAGTGCGGCGGCGCGGCGGGAGACGTACTGGTGCGAGGTGCCGTGGAAGCCGTAGCGGCGGACGCCGAGGTCCTCGCGCCAGGCGGCGGGGACGGCGTAGGTGTGGGCCGCGGCGGGCAGCGTCTGGTGGAACGCGGTGTCGAAGACGGCGACCTGCGGGGTGTCGGGGAGCGTCTTGCGCGCCACCTCGATCAGCATCAGGTTCGCCGGGTTGTGCAGCGGCGCCAGCGGAATCAGCTCCTTGATGGCGGCGCACACCTCGTCGGTGATGAGGGTGGGACCGCGGAACCGGTCGCCGCCGTGGACGACGCGGTGGCCGACCGCCGCCAGCGCGGAGCGGTCCAGGGTGCCCGCCAGTTCGCCGAGCACCACCTGCATCGCGGCCGCGTGGTCGGAGGCGCTGCCGCCGGGTTCGCCGATCCGTTCGACGATGCCGACGGCCAGCCGGCTGCGGTCGGCCATGTCGAGGAGCTGGTACTTGATCGACGACGAGCCCGAGTTGAGGACGAGGACCTGGTTCACTGCCCGCTCTTTTCCGTGCTCCGCAGCCCGTCACCCTGCGCCTGCACCGCTGTGATGACGATCGTGTTGACGATGTCCTGGACCAGGGCGCCCCGGGAGAGGTCGTTCACCGGCTTGCGCAGACCCTGGAGGACGGGGCCGACCGCGATCGCGCCCGCGCTGCGCTGGACGGCCTTGTAGAGATTGTTGCCGGTGTTGAGGTCCGGGACGATGAACACCGTGGCACGGCCGGCCACGGCGCTGCCGGGGAGTTTGAGCGCGGCCACGTCCGGGTCGGCGGCGGCGTCGTACTGGATCGGGCCTTCGAGCGGGAGGTCCGGGTCCTTGGCACGGGCCATCCTCGCGGCTTCGCGGACCTTCTCGACGTCTTCACCGGATCCTGATTCCCCGCTGGAGTAGGAGAGCATGGCGACGCGCGGCTGGACCCCGAACGCCTCGGCGGTGCGGGCCGAGGAGACCGCGATGTCGGCGAGCGCCGCGGCGTCCGGGTCGGGGACGACGGCGCAGTCGCCGTAGACCAGCACGCGGTCGGCCAGGAGCATGAAGAAGACGCTGGAGACCACGGAGACGCCGGGTTCGGTGCGGATGATCTCGAAGGCCGGGCGGATGGTGTGGGCGGTGGTGTGGGCGGCGCCGGAGACCATGCCGTCGGCGCGGCCGGTGTGGACCATCATCGTGCCGAAGTAGGAGACGTCCTGGACGAGGTCGCGGGCCTTGTCCAGGGTCATGCCCTTGTGGGCGCGCAGGCGGGTGTACTCGTGGGCGAACTCCTCGACGAGCTCCGGATCGGCCGGACTGACCACGCGGACCTTCGAGAGGTCCAAGCCGAGGGCGTTGGCGCGCGTGCGGAGCCTCTCCTCGTCGCCGAGGACCGTCAGGTCGGCCGCTCCCCGGCGCGAGACGATGTCGGCGGCGCGGAGGATGCGGTCGTCGGTGCCTTCGGGGAGGACGATGCGGCGGCGCTGCGAGCGGGCGCGTTCCAGCAGCTGGGACTGGAACATCAGGGGTGTGACGGCCACGGAGCGGGTGACGTTCAGCCGGTCCAGGAGCTCGGACGTGTTCACGCCGCGGGCGAAGGCCCCCAGGGCCGTCTCCACTTTGCCGGGGTGGTCGGCCGTGATCTCGCCGCGGACCGCGGCCAGGTGCAGGGCGGTGGGCAGGGTGTCCTGCGACGTGGCGATGACGGGCAGCGGCGAGTGCACGCCTTCGAGGAGGCGGGAGACGCTGGCGGGCAGTGTGAAGCCGCCGGTGAGGAAGACCCCTGACAAGGCCGGGAAGTTCGGCGCCTCGTGCGCGGCCAGGAGCCCGGGGACCAGGCCCGCGGTGCGGTCGCCCGGCGCGATGACGGCGACGCCCTCGGTCAGGCGGTCCAGGACGTTCGGCAGGGACATCGCGGCGACGACGAGGTTCGCCGCCTCGCGGTCGAGCAGGGCCGGATCGCCACCGATCTGGATTCCGTCGGCGGCGCGGACGAGGTCGCGGATCGTGGGCGCGGTGAGGCTGGGCACCTCCGGGATGGTGAAGACGAGAGGCGGGGTCGTCGCCGGCGGTCCGGAGGCGGTCGTCGCGGGCAGGCCGAAGACCGCGGTCACTTCGCGGAGGACGGCTTCCTCCTGGCCGGCGGCCACCCGGTTCACGACGACCGCGAGCTCGGTGGCGTGCAGCCGCGTCAGCTCCTGGCGGGACACGCGGACGACGGAGGCGACGTCCTGCGCCGTCCGGTCCGTGCCGCCGACCACGAGCAGGACCGGGAGCGCGAGGTTCGCCGCGACGGTGGCGTTGAAGCCGAACTCGGTGCTGGTGGCGGCGTCGGTGTAGTCGGAGCCGACGACGACCACGGCCTCGCAGCGGGCGGCGAGGGCGCGGTAGCGGTCGACGATGGTCTCGACCGCGCGCGAGGGGTCGAGGTGGACGGCGTCGTAGGTGGTGCCGACGCAGGCCTCGTACGGTTCCTCGATGCGGTAGCGCGTGCGGATCAGGTCGACGACGTCGTCGACCGTGCCGGCCCCGCGGACCACCGGGCGGAAGACCCCGAGCCGGCGGACACGGCGGGACATGGCCTCGGCCACCCCCAGGGCCACGACGGTCTTGCCGCTCGCGGCATCGGTCGATGTGATGTACAAGCCTTGTGCCGCCGCAGTCTCCACGGTGCGATCATGCCAGTGTGACCCGTCCGGCGCAGCTCGGGGGGCGCTCGGCGGGCGGGTCGTCAGGGCCCGACCTAGCCTGGACGGGTGACCAGGACCAGGGGACCGCTTTCCGCGAAAGAACTCGCCGCGATCAACGCCTATTGGCGGGCCGCCAACTACTTGTCGGTCGGGCAGATCTTTCTGTTGGACAACCCGCTGATGCGGAGGCCGTTGACCTTGGACGACGTGAAGCCGCGGCTGCTCGGGCACTGGGGCACGACACCGGGGCTGAACTTCGTCTACGCGCACATGAACCGGGTCATCAAGGCTCGGGATCTGGACGCGATCTATATCGCGGGGCCCGGACACGGCGGCCCGGGCGTTCTGGCGAATGTGTATTTGGAGGGAACGTATACGGAGTACTACCCGGGGATCACCCGGGACGAGGAGGGGATGCGGAAGCTGTTCCGGCAGTTCTCGTTTCCCGGCGGCGTCCCCTCCCATGTCGCGCCGGAGACGCCGGGGTCGATCCACGAGGGCGGAGAGCTCGGCTACTCCCTGGCTCACGCGTACGGCGCCGCGTTCGACAACCCGGATCTCGTGGTGTGCGCCGTGGTCGGTGACGGCGAAGCGGAGACCGGGCCGCTGGCCGCGTCCTGGCACTCGAACAAGTTCGTGAACCCGGTGCGGGACGGCACCGTCCTCCCGATCCTGCATCTCAACGGGTACAAGATCGCCAACCCCACGATCCTGGCCCGGATCCCCCAGGCGGAACTGGAGCAGTTGATGCGGGGGTACGGGTACGAGCCGTTCACCGTCGTCAGCGAGGAGGGCGCCGACCCGCTGGAGGCGCACCAGATGATGGCGGCGACGCTGGACCGGGTGTTCGACCGGATCGCCGAAATCCGGGCCGCCGCGGCCGGCGGGAAGGACAAGGGGAAGCGGCCGGCGTGGCCGATGGTGATCCTGCGGACGCCGAAGGGGTGGACCGGGCCGAAGACGGTCGACGGGAACCGGGTCGAGGACTCGTGGCGGTCCCATCAGGTGCCGATGGCGGACGTGCACACCGATCCCGCCCACCTGAAGGTGCTGCAAGATTGGCTGGCTTCTTATAAACCCGAGGAGTTGTTCGACGACGCCGGAACTCTGAAGCCCGAGCTTGCCGCCCTGGCGCCGAGCGGGACGAGGCGCATGGGGTCCAATCCACACGCCAACGGCGGCGTTCTGCTGCGTGAGCTGAAGATGCCGGACTTCCGGACGTATGCGGTGGATCCGGCGGGTCACGGTGTCGAGCGCGCGGAGGCGACCAAACTGCTGGGGGCGTTCCTGCGCGACATCATGAAGGACAACGCGGGGATCGACAACTTCCGCGTCTTCGGACCCGACGAGACCGCCTCGAACCGGCTCCAGGCGATCTTCGAGGCCACGGGGCGCATGTGGTACGCGGACACGATGCCGTGGGATGACGAGCACCTGTCGGTCGAGGGACGTGATCTGGAGCCGCTCAGCGAGCACATGTGCCAGGGGTGGCTGGAGGGCTACCTGCTGACCGGGCGGCACGGTTTCTTCTCCTGCTACGAAGCCTTCATCCACATCGTCGACAGCATGTTCAACCAGCACGCGAAGTGGCTGAAGACGACGCGGAACATCCCGTGGCGGGCACCGATCGCGTCGCTGAACTACCTGCTCACGTCGCACGTCTGGCGACAGGACCACAACGGCTTCTCCCACCAGGACCCCGGCTTCATCGACCACGTGGTGAACAAGAAAGCCGACGTCATCCGCATCTACCTTCCGCCGGATGCGAACACGCTGCTGTCCGTGGCGGACCACTGCCTGCGCTCGCGGAACTACGTGAACGTGATCGTGGCCGGAAAACAGCCTCAGCTGCAGTACATGTCGATGGACGAGGCCATCACCCACTGCACGCGAGGCATCGGAATCTGGGACTGGGCCTCCACCGATGTGGACGAGGAACCCGACCTGGTCATGGCGTGCGCCGGCGACGTACCGACGATGGAGACGCTGGCCGCCGTGGACATCCTGCGCCAGAACTTCCCGGAACTGCGCATCCGCGTGGTGAACGTCGTCGACCTGATGCGCCTCCAGGACAACGCCGAACACCCCCACGGTCTGACCGACAAGGAGTTCGACGCCCTCTTCACGACGTCGAAGCCCATCGTCTTCGCCTACCACGGCTACCCCTGGCTGATCCACCGCCTGACATACCGCCGCACGAACCACGACAACATGCACGTGCGCGGCTACAAGGAGGAAGGCACCACGACCACACCGTTCGACATGGCGATGCTCAACGACATCGACCGCTTCCACCTCGCGATCGACGCGATCGACCGGGTCCCGGGTCTGTCGGAGCGAGCCGGCCACGTCCGGCAGGCGCTGCTCGACGCACGGCTGAAGGCGCGGCAGTACACGCGGGAGTTCGGGGAGGACGATCCGGTGATCTCAGGCTGGGTGTGGCCGTACTAGGAGTCGAGGAGTGGGCAGCACGATCGGCTCACAGTTCACCCTTTCTCCTGGTTTGGGCGATAGATCCCTTCTATCCCGAACAGGCGGCGCCTAGCGTCGAAGACATGCCGCAGCCGTTTCGCCTGCCCGACTTCTACATGCCGTATCCCGCCCGTCTGAATCCCCATCTCGAGTTCGCCCGTGTTCATTCGAAGGAGTGGGCGCGATCGTTCGGCATGATCGAGGGGTCGGGGGTGTGGGACGAGACCGACTTCGATCGTCACGACTACGCGTTGTTGTGCGCTTATACGCATCCTGACTGCGGAGCGGAGGAGCTGGCGCTCGTCACGGACTGGTACGTGTGGGTCTTCTTCTTCGACGACCATTTCCTTGAGGTCTACAAGAAGCCGCGGAACATGATCGGAGCGCGCTCGTATCTCGATCGGTTGCCGGCGTTCATGCCGGTCGGAGCGGGCGTGATGCCGGAGGCCACGAACGCCGTCGAAGCCGGGTTGGCGGATCTGTGGGTGCGGACGGTGCCCGGGAAGTCGGAGGGATGGCGGCGGCGGTTCGCTGAGAGCAATCGGCATCTGCTGGAGGAGTCGCTGTGGGAGCTGGCGAACATCACGGAGAACCGTGTCGCCGATCCCGTCGACTACATCGAGATGCGGCGGAAGGTGGGAGGCGCGCCGTGGTCGGCGCATCTGGTGGAACACGCCAACGGGGTCGAGGTGCCCGATCGGGTCGCTGCCAGCCGGCCGTTGCGGGTGCTGAAGGACACGTTCGCCGATGCCGTGCACCTGCGGAACGACCTCTTCAGCTATCAGCGCGAGGTGGAGCAGGAAGGCGAGAACGCCAACTGTGTGCTCGTGTTGGAGCGCTTCCTCGGCTGCGACACGCAGACCGCCGCGGAGCTCACGAACCAGCTGCTGACCAGCCGGCTCCATCAGTTCGAGCAGACCGCGCTGACCGAACTCGCGCCGCTGTTCGCGGAGTACGCCATCGGGCCGACGGAGGCGGTGCACGTCGGGCTGTATGTCAAAGGGCTGCAGGACTGGCAGGCAGGAGGACATGAATGGCATCTGCGGTCGTCCCGGTACATGAACGACGCAGGTGCGGGAGGGGACTCGCCGCTCGGGGGTCCGATGGGGTTGGGGACGTCGGCGGCACGCATCTTCGGGTCGATCGCGAGGACGCTGCCCCAGCGTCTCAAGCGTGTGAGCCATCTGCCCTTCGAACCGGTGGGCCCGACGCCGATTCCGCCGCTTGAGGCGCCGGGCGAGCTGCGGCTGAGCCCGCATCTGGCGGCGGCACGGCGGCATTCCGAACAATGGTCGCATCACATCGGCATCCTCGAAGGCATCTGGGACGAGAAGCATCTGGCTGCCGCCGACTTCGCGCTGTGTGCGGCCGGGATGAATCCCGAGGCGACGCGGGAGGAGCTGGAACTCGCGACCGACTGGCTTGCCTGGGGCACGTACGCCGACGACTTCTACCCCTCGGTGTTCGGCACGGCGCGGGATCGGGTCGGGGCCAGGGTCTGCACGGAGCGTCTCATGGCTCTGATGAGCGACACTCCTCCCATCCCGGCATCAGGGCTCGAACGCGGGCTGGCCGACCTTTGGCGTCGTACCGTGGCCGGGACATCGGAAGACAGCCGAGAGGAGATGCGGCGCGGTACCCGCCTGATGCTCGAAGCATGGCTGTGGGAGCTGGACAACGCCGTCGTTCGTCGCGTGCCGGATCCGGTCGATTATGTCGAGATGCGGCGTGAGACCTTCGGATCGAGCTTCACCATGGCGTTGGCACGCTTGGGCCGCGGCGGCTTGCCGGCCGAGGTGCGGCGGAGTCGGCCGGTGCAGGCGCTGGAACACGCCGCCGCCGACTGGGGAGCCCTGGTCAACGATCTGTATTCCTACCAGAAGGAGATCCAGTTCGAGGGGGAGGTCCACAACGCCGTGCTGGTCGCGCAGGACTTCTTCGACTGCGACCGGGATGGGGCCGTGGAGATCGTCAGGGCTCTGATTGCGGCGCGGTTGGACCAGTTCCGGCACGCCGCCGCCGTGGAGATTCCGGCGCTGGTGGACGCGCTGGCGCTGGCGGCCGACACCCGCGAGGCGTTGGACCGGCACGTCCAGGTGCTGCGCGACTGGATGATCGGCGTCCTGAACTGGCATCAGAACTGCGGCCGGTACACCGAGGCCGAGCTGCGGCGCCGCCGGGCTGTGCGCATGGGGATGCCCGGACTCGGGGCGAGTCCGTGGGGCTTGCGGCACAGCGCCGGCGGCCCGGCTGGGGTGGCCGCCGGTGTTCAGCCCGCCGCTGCGAGCGCACCGCCGGGGCCGAAAGCCAGGTGGGCGAACCGTTCGCCGATCAGCCGGTAGCCGGCCGGGGTCGGGTGCAGTCCTTCGCCGAGGAACTCGTCCGCCTCGTGCAGGGCCAGCAGGTCCAGACCGTCGAGGTAGGCGATGTTCGGGTCCTGCTTCGAGCGTTCGGCGACGATGCGGCGGAGTTCGGCGCGGACCACTTCGAGGGTCAGGGCCCCGATGGCGACGTCGGCCGGGTTCCCGGTCGCGGTGAAGACGTCGTTCCGCCACACCGTCGGGCCCGGCGTGCGCTCCACCGCGGGGCAGGCGATCGGCGAGACCACGAGGATCGGGGTGGTCGGGTGGCCTTCGCGGACGGTGTCGAGGAAGCCGTGGACCGTCGGGCCCAGCGTGCGCAGGCGGTAGGTGGCGCGGCAGGTGAAGTTGATGCCCAGCTTCAGACTGATCACGTCGGCCGGGGTGTCGCGGATCGAGCGGGCGACGAAGGGGTCGAGGTAGCAGTTGCCGGACAGGCCGATGTTGACCGGGTCCACCCCCGCCGCGCGGGCCGCGATCACCGGCCAGACGCCCAGCGGCGACGCGGCCTCGTTGCACTGGCTGATCGAGCTGCCATGGTGCAGCCAGACGCGGCGGCCGGTCGCCGTGGGCGGGTCGACCGGCGCGTCGGCGCGCACCGCGGCGACCTCGGTCTTGACCCACTGCGGCAGCCAGACCTCGATCTCCTTGGCTCCGGCGGGCAGCCCGTCGAAGCGGATCGTCGTGGGGCCGCCCGGCACGAAGGCGCTCTCCTGGAAGGCGGCGTCGAGCTCGATCACGTTGCCGACCGGAGCCTTGCGGACACCGGACGGCACGCCGTCGACGGTGATCTCGAAGTTCCCGGCGTCGTCGGGGTTCGGCTCGCCCTCGGCCATCATCGCCACCGTGGTCAGTACGTCCAGCTCGACCACGGTGGCCGCGGTACGGAACGCGAGCCGCACGCCGGAACCCGCGGTGGCCTGGCGTTCCATCGAAGCCTCGGGGTACTGCGCGACCGTCCACTGCGGCAGACGGCGCGCCAGGACGCCGGCCTCGGTGGTGACGACTTCCAGAGCGCCCCGGTATGCGATCGGGCCGTCGATGAGGGGGACCTGCTGTAGCACGTCAGTCATGGGTGGACGGTAGCAGCCGTGGATCTTCGAGGCGATCAGTGCGGTGGGGGCCAGCCCTACCCCGGATTCGGGAGCCAGCACTCTGATCCAGACGCCCTCTTCTCCTCGAGCATGGAGCCATGCGAAAGACATCCGCGCTCATCGCCGCCACCACGCTGGCCGCCGCCGGCGTCGCCCTGCCGGCCGCCGCGCAGGCCGCCGCCGCGAACCCCGACACCGCGCCGACCGCACTGACCGCACCGACCGCGACGACCACCCCGACCGCCGTCCCGGCCTTCGACTACAGCGACTGTCCGCAGCTGCCGCCGGGCGTGGACCCGGCCAGGTGGCGGTGCGAGGTCCTCGTCGCCTCCGGCACGGTGACCATCGGGGCCAGCACCGCACCGTTCCGTTTCGACCGCGTGACCCACGCCGAGGGCCCGATGCCGGACGGAACACCCGGACAGGTCTTCGGCGGCTTCCGGGCCCCGCGCCTGCCGGTGGAAGGCCGGCAGTCCGGCGACGGACACGGCCCGAAACTGTGGATGCAGCCGCGGCTGATCTCGCCGCCCGACTTCTATTCGCAGGGCGCGATGAGCCTGGCGTTCGCGCTGTCCGGGCCGAAGCTGGGCGACCGGTGCTCGATCGGCACCGGCGACGCGCCGGTCCAGGTGGTGGCGGGGCGGGTTCCGGGGACCACGGAGTGGATATCGCAGAACCCGCCGATCATCACCTTCGAGGTGCAGGACGCGACGCTGGCCGTGCCCGAGGTGAGCGGCTGTGGCCGGGCCTCCGGGACGCTGGACCGGCGCTTCGGGCTGCCCTCGCCGTCCGGGGCGAACCGCGTGGACGCGACCGCGTTCTACTCGTTCAAGACCTACGACCACCTGTAGGACGTGGGGACCTCAGCCGAGTTCGAGGGTGGTGACGCCGAAGACCTTGCCCGCGTCGACGTCGCGGACCGGACCGGTGTACATCCGGGCCACCTCGAACGCCGGCTCCATGCCGAGTTCGCCCACCATGGCCAGGGCCTCGGCGTTGGTCTCCGGGACGTCGATCGCGACCGTGCAGCCGCCGGTTCCGCCGATGCCGGCGACCAGCGCGTCGAGGATCACCTCGGCGTAGACGCGGGAATCGGCGAACAGCGGCCCGACGCGGTGGCTGTCGCGGGCGGTGCGCATGACGCCGTAGCCGACCAGGCGGCCGTCCACGATCAGGGCACGGCCGACGTGGCCCGGCGCGGCGAACCACTCGCGCAGGAAGACCGGACGCGGCGCGGGGAAGCACAGTGCGTCGTAGTCGGTGACGTCCGCGAGAGCGGCCTCGGCCAGGGGGACGGCGGCCGAGCCGGAGCCGTCGGGAGTCAGGGTGCCGAGGTGGCGGACCGTACGGTGGGCGTAGTTGAAACCGGACTTGCGGTAGTTGTCCTGCTGGGCGACGACGCCGTCGAGGCCCACTGTGCGGTCGCCGGCGTGGGGCAGCGCGGCCTTCCAGGTGGCCAGGCCGTGGCCGCGGCCGCGGAACTCGGGCTTGACCAGGTACAGGCCGAGGAAGGAGAAGTCGTCCCCGTAGTTCACCACGGACACCGACGAGACCGGCTCGCCGTCGATCCGCCCGATGAAGAAGCCCTCGGGGTCCTGCGCCAGAAAGCACGGTCCGTCATGGTCGCCGGGGTTCCATCCCTCCGCGGCGCACCAGGCTTGAATCGTGGGCCAGTCGGCGATCGAGGCCCGCGAGATGTGCAACGTGTCCGTCATCCCCTCATCTTGGCGCGCCGATGCGCGCCGTGGAGTGCCCGACACGCGGAGCCCCGGCGTGGGCCCGCGGATGCCATGATGAGGGGATGACCAACCCTTGGAGCGCCGTCGTCACGCGGCTGGGCCGGAAACAGTGGTTCGCGACCACGTTCAAGGGGGTGGCGCCGCACGTCGACCGGTTCCTCGGGCGGGCCACCGGCGGCCGGGTGTTCATCCTGACCGGCACCGGACGGCCGACGCTGCTGCTCACCACGACCGGGCGCAAGTCCGGGCAGGAGCGCACCGTGCCGCTGCTGTACGCGGAGCGGGGCGGCGGGTACGTGGTCGTCGGCTCGAACTGGGGCCAGCACCACCACCCGGCGTGGGCGCTGAACCTGCTGGCCGACCCGCGGGCGACGGTGACGATCCGGGGCAAGGCCAAGCCGGTGCGGGCCCGCGTGCTGGAGGGCGACGAGCGCGAGCGGGCGTGGACGACGGTGACGAAGCTCTGGCCGGGTTACGACGACTACGCCGAGCGGGCGGGCCGAGACGTCAACGTGTTCGTCCTGGAGCCCGCGTGAGCGTCCGCACCCTGACCGAGCAGGAGCTCAATCGCGCGACCCTGGACCGGCAGCTGCTGCTGCGGCGCTCGGACCTGGACGCGGCCGCGGCGGTGGAGCATCTGGTCGGGCTCCAGACCCAGGTCCCCCCGAACCACTACGTCGGTCTGTGGACGCGGCTCGCGGCGTTCGACGCCGAGGACTTCTCACGGCGGTTCCAGGACCGTGAGTTCGTCCGGATGAGCCTCCAGCGCTCGACGATCCACACGGTGACGGCGCGGGACTGCATGCCGCTGCGCCGGCTGCTGCAGCCGGTGCAGGACCGGAACCTCAAGGGCGCGTTCGGGCGGCGGCTGCAGGGCATCGACCTGCGGGAGCTCGCGGCGCGCGCCCGGGTGCTCCTGGACGAGGAGCCGCTGACGTTCAACGACCTCGGCAAGCTGCTGGCGGAGGCGTATCCGGACCACGACGCGCAGGCGCTGGGAGTGGCGGTGCGCAACAACCTGGCGATGGTGCAGGTGACGCCGCGTGGTCTGTGGCGCCAGGGCGGGCTGGCCAAGCACACCACCGCGGAGAACTGGCTGGGGAGCGAAGAGGCTCCCGCCATGACACCGGATGAACTGGTGACGCGGTATCTCAAGGCGTTCGGGCCGGCTTCGGTGATGGATGCGCAGACCTGGAGCGGGCTCACCGGCCTGCGGGAGGTGTTCGACAGGCTGCGCGGCGAGCTGGTGGTCTTCCAGAACGAGGGCGGGACCGAGTTGTACGACCTGCCGGACGCGCCGCGTCCCGGTGCGGACGTCGACGCCCCGGTCCGGTTCCTGCCGGACTTCGACAACGTGTTCATCGGCCACAAGGACCGTGCGCGGATCCACGACACCCAGGTGGCCAAGGACAAGATCTGGCTCGGCAACATGGCCGTTCCGACCTTCCTGGTGGACGGCCGCATCCGGGGCGTCTGGAAGATCGAGACGGACAAGAAGCGCAAGGCGGCGACGCTGAACCTCACTCCCCTGGTGCCGATCACCAAGGCGCACCGCACGGAGCTCGAAACGGAAGGCGCGGTCTTGCTGGAGTTCCTGGCGCCGGGAGCTGATCATGATCTGCGGTGGCTCACGGACGAGAACGGTTGATCCCCGTGAGAACACGTATGGGACTGGTGGCGGTGGCCACGGCCGCCGTCACGCTGACCGCGGCCGGGTGCGGCGGGTCGTCGAGCCCCAAGGCCGCGCCGGCCGCCGCCACGCCCTCCGGAGCTTCGACGCCGGCTACGACTCCGGCTCCGGCTTCGTCGGGGTCCGCGCAGTCCCCGTCTCCGACGCCGTCGTTGTCGCCGTCCCCAACGGCCGGCTCCCCCAGCGGTGATCCCGGGAAGCTGCCGCAGACCAAGACGCTGCCGACGTCCACCGACCCGCAGTTCCTGGCCGGGGTGAACGCGCTGTGGCAGGGGATAGTGGACGACAACCCGCAGGAGGCGCTGCCGTTCTTCTTCCCGGAGTCGGCGTACCAGCAGGTCAAGGCGATCGCCAATCCGTCGTCCGACTACCAGAACCGGCTGATCGGTTTCTACAATCTGGACATCCATGCCGCGCACCGGCTGCTGGGCTCGGGCGCCAAGGACGCGAAGCTGGTGGGTGTGACGGTGCCCGCCGGCCAGGCACAGTGGATCCTGCCGGGCGGCGAGCAGAACAAATTGTCGTATTACCGCGTGTACGGAGCGCGGCTGACGTACACCCAGGGCGGCAAGACCAAGTCGTTCGGGCTGTTCTCGCTGATCTCCTGGCGCGGCGAGTGGTACGTGGTACACCTCGGACCGAACCCCCGACCGAAGCCAGTCGGGACCGTCTACCAGCCACGTAGCTAGTCACCCCCTGATACTCACGCCCCCTGTTCAACAGGCGCGAGGGCGGCGCGTGTGACAGTTTTGAAGCATGCGACCACCGCCACCGCTGTCCGGGTGGCCGGGGCACGAGCGGCGGGTGCTCGGCGTCCTGGCCGCCGTGCTGGCGGTGACGTTGGCGGTCTTCTTCTCCTCCCAGGCCCTGCGGGGCCTGGCGTGGTTCGTGCTGGCGCTGTGCACCGCCGCGGCGATGCTGCTCGGGATCCGGGTGAACCGGCCGCCGTACGTGCACGCCTGGTACCTGCTGGCGGCGGCCGCGGGGCTGATCGTGGTGTCCAACTACTCGGACTTCGCCTACGCCCGCCACGTGGGGCCGGACATCGGCGACTGGATCGGCTTCCTGGGGTACCCGCTGGCGCTGGTCGGTCTGCGGCTGGTCATGAAGCACCGGCTGGTCGGCCGGGACTCGGCGGGGACGCTGGACGCGCTGATCGTCGTGTTCGCGGCCGCCTACGCGGCCTGGGTCTACCTGATCGTGCCGTACTTCGACCAGGGCTCCGACACCTGGGACTACGGACTGGCGTCGGTCATCGCCCCGCTCTGCGACCTGCTGCTGCTGGGCATGCTGCTGCGGCTGGTGATCTCCCCGGGCTCGCGCAACGCCGCCCTGTGGCTCCTGACCGCCGGAGCGTTGTTCCAGACCGGCGCCGACGTGGCGGAGTCCATACTGCGCCTGAACTCCGCCACCTGGTACGGCACCCACACCGGCACCTGGGCGCTGGAGCTGTGCTGGATGCTGTTCGCGGCCTTCTGGACGGCCGCGGCCGTGGTGCCGTCGTCCCACGACCTGACCAGACCCGTCCGTGAGACGGCCCGCGCCGCCCTGCCGACCGCCTGGTCCCGCCCTCCCCGCATCGCGCCGCTGATCGTGGCGGCGGTGGTGGCGCCGATCATCAACAGCGTGGAGCTGGCCCGCGGCCATCTGGCGACCGGCTGGGCGGGGCCGATAGTGGGACTGACGATCTCGCTGATGATCCTCGCGCGGGTCGCGGTGATGGTGCGGTCGCACCGCCAGGCGCTGGCCCGCGAGTCGATCCTGCTGGCGGCCAGCGAGGAGCTGGGGGTGGCCGGCGGGACGCGGGAGGTGACGGAGACGCTCGCGCAGGGGGCGGCGGGGTTGTTCTCGGGGCGGGGGGCGGGGCACGCAGTGGTGGTGGTCGTGGAGGGGGCGGAGGGGGTGCAGGTGGCGACGGCGGGGGCCGTGCGGGGATGGGGATCCGACTCCGCTCCTGGCTCCGGTCTGGTTTCCAGCTCCGGTCTGGTTTCCAGCTCCGGTTTCGGCGAGCCGACCGCGGGAGCGAACGCAGCTGATACGGCTCGCACCGCCGGCGCTGCTCCGGATGCCCGTTCCACATCCGCCGAAGCGCGCCACGCCGGCGACGTCGAGGGCGTGCCCACCCCGACCGGCGTCCCGCCCCGCTTCAGCGGCGCCGACGGCAGGTTCCCGTCGCCGCCCACACCGGCCCGCCCGCGCGCCTCGGCCAGGGCCCGGTCCGATCCGGAATCCGCCGCTTGGCGCAAGGCGCTGGCCGAGACCGCGCTGCTCTCCGCCGACGACGAGTCCGAAGCCGCGCCGACGCTGCCGCGAGCCGCGCCCGGCGGGCATCTGCACGCCGCCAACGTCGTCCACACCGCGGACCTGCCGCCGCCCTTCCCCGAGCGCCTCGGACCGCTCGAACACGCGGGGGTCGTGCCGCTGGACGGCGTGCCCGGCGTGCTGGTGGTCGCGGCCGCCGAGGAGGACCTCGCGGTGCTCGGCGGGGCGCTGGAGATCCTGGCCAGGCAGGCGTCCGCGGCGCTGGAGCGGATCACGCTGTCACAGGAGATCACCCGGCGGGACAGCGAGGCGTACTTCCGGGCGCTGGTGCAGAACACGTCGGACACGATCCTGATCGTCGACCCGGAGCTGCGGGTGCGGTACGCGTCGCCGTCGTCGGCCCAGCTGTTCGGCGACCGGCCGCTGCGGGACCGGCCGCTGGCCGAGGTGATCGGCTCGGTGTACAGCGCCGACGTGGCCGTGCGGGCCGCGGAGCCGACGCCGCAGCCCCCGGTGCGCCGGGACTGGGAGATCAGCGCCGGCGGCGGGCCGCCGCACGAGGTCGAGACCACGATCGCGGACCTGCGGGCGGAGCCCACGGTCGGCGGTTTCGTGCTGTCGCTGCACGACGTCACCACCGCGCGCGGACTGGAGCGCACCCTGCAGCGGCACGCGTACCGGGACCCGCTCACCGACCTCCCGAACCGGCTGGCGTTCATGCGCGGGCTGGAGGACGCGGTGGAGCTGGCCTCGCCGTCGGTGTCGGTGTCGGTGCTGCTGCTGGACCTGGACCACTTCCGCGAGATCAACGACTTCCACGGCCGCGAGGCCGGCGACCAGGTGCTGCGCGACATCGCCCAGCGGATCCAGGAGCGGCTGCGGCCCGGGGACGTGCTGGCCCGCACCGGCGGCGACGAGTTCGCGGTGCTGGAGGTACGCCGCTCCGACGAGAAGCCCACGCTGCCGGCCGGGATGCCGGGCGAGGAGGAGCCGTTCTACGTCGGCCCGATCGCCGTGACGACGTCCGGGGCGGTGGCGACCTGCACGACCGGCGCGACCGGCGCCTCCCTCCTGGCCGACGCCGAGATGACCCTGCACGCCGCGAAAGGCGCGGGCCCCCACACCTGGCGCGGCTACGACCCGCGGCTGCGCGCCGAACTGGCCCGGGCCGCCGCCCGCCGCTCCGGCCTGGACAAGGCCCTGGCCGAGAACAGCTTCGAGCTCTACTACCAGCCCATCGTCTGGCTCGACGACGGCGACATCGGCGGCTTCGAGGCCCTGGTCCGCTGGCCGCAGCCGGACGGCACGGTGATCCCGCCGGACGACTTCATCCCGCTGGCCGAGGCCACCGGCCAGATCCTGCCCCTGGGCCGCTGGATCCTGCGCACCGCCACCGAGCAGGCGGCCCGCTGGAACGCGATCCGCACCGCCCGCGGCATCGCCCCGATCAAGATCTCGGTGAACGTCTCGGCCCACCAGCTCCGCGACCCGAACTTCCCCGACGAGGTGGGCGAAGCCCTGTCGGACGCCGGCCTGGACCCGGCCTTCCTGATGGTGGAGGCGACCGAGAGCTCCCTGATCGACCGCGCCGGCACCGCCCTGGCCAACCTCAGAACCCTGACGCGCCGCGGCGTCGGCGTGTCCCTGGACGACTTCGGCACGGGCTACTCGTCCCTGTCGTACCTCCGCGACCTGCCGGTCTCCGCCCTGAAGATCGACAAGGCCTTCGTCGACGGCGTCCCGGGCGAACCCCGGCAGACAGCCCTGGTGAAGGGCATCATCGGCATCGCGAAGTCCCTGACCCTGATGGTGGTCGCCGAGGGCGTGGAGACCGCCGAGCAGCGCAGAGCCCTGGCACACATGGGCGCCGACCTCGGACAGGGATACCTGTACGCCCGCCCGATGCCGACAGCGGAGGCCACGGCCCTGATCCGCGCCGGCCGCGTCACCCTGCCGACACGCGCCCTGGGGGCGGTGGGCGCGGCGGGGATCTACCGGTCGGAGCAGGACGAGGAGCTTTCGGGGGGCGGGCCTTCGGCGGAGGCCACGCCTGCGGTGGAGCCTGATGCGGAAGCGGATTCCGGGGCGGGCTCGGAGGCGGATTCCGAGGTGGATTCCGAGGCGGACTCGGAGGCGGACTCGTGAGCGACGAGCGCCGGCGCGCCTCGAACGAGGACGGCGTCTCCGACCCGCCGCCGGAGAGTGGTCCCGCCAGCCCGGCAAGGCCTGTCGGGCCCGCTGGTCCTGCCAGCTCTGACAGCCCTGCCGACCCGGCCCATCCCACCAGCCCTGCCAGCCCTGCCGACCCCGCTCGCTCTGTCAGCCCCCCGAGTCCTGTCAGCCCCCCGAGTCCTGTCAGCCCCCCGAGTCCTGGCAGCCCCGCCGCTCCGGCCAGGCCCGTCCGCCACCGCTCGTGGCCCCGCGGCCGTCCCCGTCCGCCGGACCCCTCGGTCGCCGTCCTGTGGGAGCGCACCGAGCACGAGAGCCGCCTGTTCGCCACCCGCTTCGCCGGCCGGCTCCTCGTCCTCGGCGCCAGTCTCGGCATGATCCTCACGCTGATCCTGGGCGTGCCGGCGGGGACGTTCTCGTCCAGCTGGTGGAGCCTCATCGGCGCCTGCGCCCTGGGCGTCGCCTGGGGCACGGTCTATCTCCTGCTGCCCGGCCCCGCGCCCGACCCGGTTCTGAAGGCCACCCCCGCCCTCTCCGCGCTCCTGATCACCACCCCCATGGCGCTGAACCACAACAACGCCGCGGACGGCATGCTCCTGCTCACCTGGCCCGTTCTGTTCGCGGCCTATCTGCTGCCGCGCCGCACCGCGTACTGGACCCTGCTCGTCGTCATCGGCTGCCTGGCAGTCGTCCTGGCCGAGGGCACCGGCCCGGGTCGCTTCACGGTGTGGGTCGAGATCACCGCCTCGGTGATCCTGACGCTGGTCGTGATCCTCCACGTCCGGGCCCAGGCCGACCGCCTGAAACGGGTTCTCGCCCAGCAGGCCCGCACCGATCCCCTCACGGGTCTCGGCAACCGCCGCGCCTTCGACGAGGCCATGGACCGCGAGATCGCCCGCCACCGCCGCACCCGCGCCCCGCTGTCCCTGCTGGCCGTGGACGTCGACCACTTCAAGCTGATCAACGACACCTGGGGCCACGCCGCCGGCGACGAGACCCTCGCCTCCCTCGGCGACCTCCTCCCCCGCCTGGTCCGCGCCGGCGACGTCATCGGACGCATCGGCGGCGAGGAGTTCGGCGTCCTGATGCCGGACTGCGGCCACGCCCAGGCCCTGGCCCGCGCCGACAGCCTCCGCGCCGAAGTCAGCGCCGTCTCCGGCACCTGGGCGCACAAGGTGACGGTCAGCGTCGGCGTCGCGACCCTCCCGGACTCCGCGTCGACGATGACCGACCTGGTGATCGCCGCCGACCTGGCCCTGTACGCGGCCAAGGAGTCCGGCCGGGACCGGATCAGGGCCGCGCCGGACCGTTCCTAGCTCCGGCTTCCAGCTGCCGTCTCTCGCCCTGGCTTCCCGCTTCTCTTCAGGACTCTGGATCCTTCCGGATCAGGCAGTACTCCCACCCCGCCGGATCCCGCATCACCAGCCAGTTCGCCCGCTCGGCCACGAACTCCGCCCCCAACGCCTCGTGCGCCGCCCGCGTCGCGTCGGCGTCGGAGCAGCTCACGTCCAGGTGTGCCGAGGTCGGCCGCTCCTCCCCCACCCGCTGGAACAACACCGCCACCGGCGCCCCCTCCGGCGGCCGCAGCCAGCTGAACTCCGCGAATCGTCGGCTCGGCATGACCTCCAGCCCGCTCACCCCGGACCAGAACGCCAGTTCGGCGTCGAACGCCGACGGCGCGACATCGATACACACCTGGTCCAACCGGCTCCGCGCCCCATCCGTCCCCGCGAACGCTCTCGCCGTCTCCATCCCACCGTTCCAGGTCGTGACGCAGAGCCCGTATCCACTGGGCGACTTCGCATAGGCCCACTCGTCATCGCGCGCCACCACTTCGCCGCCGAGCTCCACGACCCGGGTCACAGCGTCCTCGAAGTCGTCGAACTCCATGTCGACGTGAGCACCGCCCCCGTGGAGCACGGCTTGCAGCTTCACGCACGGATCGCCCTCCCCCGCCGTGGGCAGCAGCGTCGCGAACTCGCCACGCTCCCCGCGCCGCGGCGAGAGCGTGGTGCCGGTGACGGCCGTCCAGAAGCGCGCGCTCTCCTCGAAATCCGCCGCCGGCCGGTCGATGAACGCCCAGAACCACCTGATCACGGTCTTTCTCCCTATGGCCAAAGTCTGATCGCTGCCCTTAATCTTCCGCGATGCAGACCGACCACGACGAGTTCCCGGAGCAGCCGGCCGATCCCGACGCCGGGACCGCCGACGGCGCGTCCGAGCCGGACGCCGGGCCGGAAATCGGCCCCGGCCCCGGACCCGAGCCGGACCTCGAGCCGACCACCCCACCGGCTCAGCCCCGCTCCCGCCCGCGCCGCCGATTCCGCAAGCTCAAGACCGCCTCAGCGGTCCTGGCGGCGCTGCTCGTCGTGCTGGTCGGCGGCGGCGCCTGGTGGCTGAACTCCTCGATCCACGCCTCCTACCCGCAGACCACAGGAACCCTGCACGTCCCCGGCCTGGACGCGAACGTCGAGGTGGACCGCAACGCCGAAGGCGTCCCGCAGGTCTACGCCGCCACCTCCCACGACCTGTTCTTCGCCCAGGGCTACGTCCAGGCCCAGGACCGCTTCTGGCAGATGGACGTCTACCGCCACATCACCGCCGGCCGCCTCGCCGAGATGTTCGGCTCCAGCCAGGTCGACACCGACAAGTTCGTCCGCACGATGGGCTGGCGGGCCGTCGCCGAGCAGGAGTACTCGACACTCAGCGCGGACACGCAGGCGTATCTGACTGCTTATTCAGCGGGTGTGAACGCCTATCTGAAGGACCACAAGGGATCCAAGGCGTCGGTGGAGTACGCGGTACTCGGCCTTCAGACCGACTACACGCCGTACGACTGGACCCCTGTGGACTCGGTGGCGTGGCTCAAGGCGCTGGCCTGGGACCTGCGCGACAACATGCAGTCGGAGATCGACCGCGCCCTGGCGTCGCAGAAGCTGACCAAGGACCAGGTGGACCAGCTGTTCCCGGCTTATCCGGCGGGCCATCCGACGATCGTCCATCAGGGCACTGTCACCAACGGCGCCTTCGACCAGAACGCGACCTCGTCGGATACCGCTCCCGCCGAACCGGCCGCGCTGCCGGCCGGGGCCGCGACCGCCCTGGCAAGCCTCTCGCACACCGTCTCGGCGCTTCCCGCCACGCTGCAGCCGCACGTCGACGGTGTCGGCTCGAACTCCTGGGTGGTCTCCGGTGCGCTGACCACGACCGGCAAGCCGCTGCTGGCCAACGATCCGCACCTGGCGCCGCAGCTGCCGTCGATCTGGTACCAGATGGGGCTGCACTGCACGACGGTGAACGACGCCTGCCCGTTCGACGTGGCCGGCTTCACGATGCCCGGCACGCCGGGCGTGCTGATCGGGCACACGTCCGCGATCGCGTGGGGCTTCACCAACGGCACCGAGGACGTCACCGACCTGGTGCTGGAGAAGGTCAGCGGCGACAGCTACGAATACAACGGGCAGCAGCTCCCGCTCTCAGTGCGCCAGGAGACCATCAAGGTGGCCGGCGGCAAGCCGATCACCCTCACCATCCGCTCGACGAATCAGGGTCCGTTGGTCTCCGACACCGACAAGGACCTGCGCACCGCCGGGAACGGCTACGCCGTCGCCCTCCGCTGGACGGCGCTGCACCCCGGGCGCACGGCCGACGCGTTGTTCGAGGTGGACCGCGCTTCCGACTGGAGCACGTTCCGGGCCGCCGCGAAGGACTTCGCGGTGCCGTCCCAGAACATGATCTACGCCGACACCGCAGGCAACATCGGCTATCAGACACCGGGCCAGATCCCGATCCGCAAGGCCGGCGACGGCCGGTGGCCGGTACCGGGCTGGACCGACCAGTACGAGTGGAGCGGCTATATACCGTTCGACGAGCTGCCACACGTCCTGAACCCGCCGGACGGGTTCGTGGCCACGGCGAACAACCCGATCATCGGCTCGCAATACCCGTACCTGCTCTCGATGGACTTCGACTACGGATACCGCGCGAACGAGATAACGCAGCGCCTGAAAGCCGCCACCTCCGACGGGAAGAAGATCGACGCGGACGGCATGCGGGCGATCCAGGGCGACACGCGCAACGAGTTCGCGTCCGTGCTGGTGCCGTACCTGACACGGCTGCCGGCATCGTCGTCGAAGCAGACCCGGGCCGCACGCACGCTGTTCGAGGGCTGGGACTACACGACCTCCACCACGTCGGCCCCCGCGGCGTACTTCTACGAGGTCTGGAAGTTCATCTGCAAGGACGCCTTCATCGCGAAGCTGCCGTCATCGGTCGAGGTCGACGGCGGCGACCAGTGGTTCGCAGCCGCCACGACCCTGCTTCCGGACGCCACCAGCTTCTGGTGGAACGGCGACCGCGACGCCCTGCTGGCCAAGGCCATGGACCAGGCCGCGGACGAACTGACATCGCAACAGGGCTCGAATGTCAAGCAATGGGAGTGGGGCGCCCTGCACAAGCTGACGCCGACCAACCAGACCCTGGGCACCGGCGGCCCGTGGTTCGTCAAGTGGCTGGTCAACGGCGACCCGGTCCCGGTCTCCGGCGGCTCGGCCGTGGTCGACGCGACGGGCTTCGACATCGGCAAGAACTTCGCGGTCGACGAGGTGCCGTCCATGCGGATGCTGGTGGACTTGTCGAACCTGGACGCGTCCACGTGGGTCAACCTGACGGGCGCCTCCGGCCACGTCGACGATCCGCACTACCTGGATCAGCTGGCGTTGTGGCGGACGCTCCGGACGCTGCCGTGGCCGTATTCGAGGGCTGCGGTGCAGAGGACAACCAAGGACACGTTGACGCTCACGCCATAGCGAGCCACGCTCCGTGGGGGTCGACCTTCGCCAGCACGGCGGAGGTCGGCCCCTTTGCTTGTTGCGTAGTAGCCGAGCGAGCTCGGACACCGGCGCCAACCCACGCGCATCACCAGCTCCACCCACCCCACTGGAGGCGCGCCACCTCCCCACTTGCACTCACTCCACTATCGATATATCGTTGACCTATCGACAGCACAACGGAAGACTGTCGCAAACCCATCGATAGATCGGAGACGATCTTCAGCGAGAAGAGGACTTCGCATGAACTCCCCCAACCACAACCACTCCGCCCACCCCTCCGCCGAGTGGGCGCCTCGCGCCTCCGCCCCGCGTAACAGCGGCCGCGGCCCCCGCCGCCGAACCTTCGACGGCACCTCCGACCAGCGCGACTTCAGCCGCGAAGGCAGCTTCGGCCCCGACTTCGGCCGCCGCCCCGAGCGCGACGATCGCCGCGCCGGCGGCCGCCGACGTGGTGGCCACGGTCCGCGCACCGTCGGATTCGGCCCGCACGACGAGCACAGCGAGTACCCTCGCGAGTTCGGCCGCCGCGGTAAGCGCACCTCGCGCGACGGCAGCTTCGACCGAGACGGCGACTTCGACCCCCGCAACGAGCGCGGCTTCAGCCGCCGCGGCGACCGCAACCCTCGCGACTTCGCCCTCAGCCAGCACAACGGCTGCGAAACCCGCGAACTGCGCCACCACCTCCGCGACGAGTACCGCGACCTGCGCCGAGCCGAGCGCCGAGACGAGCGCCGAGCCGAGCGCCGAGCCGAGCGCCGCACCGAATGGGACTCCGACCGCAGCACCCGCGGCACGTACCGTGGCCGTCCCGACGGCGACCGCACTGACCGGCGCAACTGGGACGGGCGCAACTGGGACGGGCGCGACTCGGACCGGCGTGGCTGGGGCCGGAGTGACCGGGATCGGCGTGACTCGGGCCTGCGTGACCGGGACCTGCGCGACTCAGACCGGAGTGACCGGGACCGGCGCGACTCAGACCGCCGCCGTTCGGACCGCACCTCGCGTGCAGACCGCCGCCCCGGCTGGACCGGCCAGTCCGACAGATCCACCCGTTCCACCCGTTCCACCCGCTCCGGCCGTTCGGCCCGGACCGACCGCCAGACCATCCGCGAATCCCGCGCCGACCGCCACTCCGAGTACGGCCGCCGCACCTTCGCCGACCGCCACTCCCCGGCCGAACACCAGGCGCTCACCGAGTCCCTGGCCGGCGCCCATCGCGCCCTCCACAAGCTCACCCACGCCTACCTGGCAGCCATGAGCACGGCCGACCACACCCGGCGCGAGCAGGCCCGCGGCATCCTGGCCGCCGCCCGCCGCGACCTCCACACCATCCTCGCCACCGAGGACTGACCCCAGCCACGCTGTGGCCCCGCCCACCGGCGGGGCCACAGCCGTCCCGGCCCCGAAACGTCGGCCGGAAAGCCCTCGCCGACCCGCTAAGATGAGCCCGCATCGCCGCCAGGCCCTCGTAGCTCAGTGGATAGAGCACCGGACTTCTAATCCGATGGTCGCAGGTTCGAATCCTGCCGGGGGCACTCAAAAGTCACTAACCCCAGGTCTCTGACCTGGGATTTTGCGTTTCCCGACTCGACGACTCGACTCGGGGTCAAGATCAAAGTCGTCGAAAACACCCGATGTGGTAGCGATGTGGTAGCGCCCGTACAGAGTCCGTGTGGTCACAGGCTGTTTTCGGCCGTGCCGCCGTGTCACTTCCCGTCCGCGAGGCTGGCGAGCCGTCACCCCTTCGAGCGATCGCCGAGGGCCGGTTGTTCTGACTTTTCGCACTTCACAGTGGCAGCGGTGCCCGTAGGAACACAATGGGGGCGGACCCGAAGTCGATTCGAACCTGCGGAGGCTTCTGTAACGCGGTACGCAGTGGACGTCGAGCAGCGCTTGCTCCTGGCAGCGCATGCCCCCGGTGCGGGCGCCGTCGGGTTCACAGTGACGGCGCTGCCGCTCGACCTGGCGCAGGACGTGGCACTGCGGGTGGCGATATGCCTGGACAGACTGTCGCGGGTCATGTGGCACTGCTACACCCACCCGGCTGAAGCCGCCCGGGACGACCTGTCAGACAACACCGAGGGCTGGGGACGCCAGCTGAGCCGCGAGGAGCTGGGACTAATCACGATGCAGCAGGCCGGCCGCTCCCGGCCGGTTCTCGTGCAGCGGTGAACAGACTTCACCTATCCCTCGCTGACCCATGTCCTCGCCGGGAGCATCTGATGCCGCCGGTCTGACATCATTCGGCGAGGGGCGATGCGGGGTCCCACCGCGACTTGCGGGTCTGAGTGGTGAGCATCCGGCCTTCGTCGACGGAAACGGGTGAATCCGACTTGGGTCGGCCGAGTTGCGTGGCCAGTGCGCGGCCGTGGAGATCGACGGCGGATTCGATGAGCTCGGATAGGACCTCCGTGCTGCTGCGGGTCATGACTTGAGCGCTGACCAGGATGGCGCCCGACACCAGGGCGGCCGGCCACCACCAGATCGTCAGCGGCAGATACAGCACGCCCCACGCCATCAGACGGGCCGCACTGGAAAAGGCGTCGCGCGCCGCAACGATCTCGTTCCTGGTCGGGTCCGGGATCACCAGCCAGAGCCTGGGCCAGATCGCGTCGAGGTCGAGACCGTAGGCGCGCTCCACCCGCAGCCGGCAGGCGCGCAGGCGGTCGCCGACCCACGTGGGCCGGTCCGCCTCGATCAGACAGATGCGGTCGGCTCGGGCGATGGCTGAGCGGATCTGCTCCGGCGTCGCGAGTGGGTGGTCGGCCTTCTCCTTCGCCCGTCGCGATCGGCTCCGCCGCCACTGTGCGAACCAACTGGCCGGTGGCCGCCGGCCCGGCGTCGTCCAGATGCGCGAGATGACGCGGCTGAGCGCTGACGAGGCCAGCCCCGCCGCCATCGAACCGATGAGGGCCGCGGCGGCCAGGAGCATCGTCCCGCCCACCGTCCGCAGATTCGGGTCTTTCGCCCAGACACTGATCTGCCTGGTGAGGCGACCCACGTCCAAGGCGTGCCGCCAGCGCAGCGAGTGGGCGACGACGGCAGTGGACAGATAAAGCAATCCGGGCAGTGCCAAGAGAGCGGCCCACCGTTCCACGGCCTTCTTGGCGACTTCAGTCAGGAAGCCATTCACTCGACGATGGCTTTCGGTGTCAGCGGTTTTCCTGTGGCGGCACATATCGGTGTGTTCTGACCCGCTTTGACCCGGCCGCGTCCAGTGCAAGCCTCCCACGGGCAGCCCCACACACGGGCTCCGTGCCCGTCCGCGGCGCCCGGCAGCGGCGTGTATATCCGGAGCCCGGAAGGATAGAAGCCCCTGCCGGTACTGTCCTCCACGGCCGCGTTCAGCGCGTCGAGATCAGATTCGAGGGCTTCATCAATCGTGCCGGTCTCCAGAGAGGTCCGCGCCTGTTCATAGACCGCAATCTGGCCGGCTGCCCGCACCAGCTGTTCCAGCGTGCCGTCCTCGAGCTCGCGGCAGAAACTCGCCACCTTGACCCTGATATCGATGCTCACATGTCCTTCGTTTCCGTTGATTCGGTCATCTCGATGCCCACTCCACTGGGGACCTCGGGTCAGGCTCCGGTGTGGATATAGGCGGCCCATTGGTAGGCGAGCAGGGGGGACTTGTCACGTTCGGCGCGGATCACCGCATGGAGCGTGCGGGCGGCCTCCTCAGCGTTCGGCGGCGCGGTTCCTTCCTGGGTCAGGCCGCGATAGAAGAGGTCGGCGACGGACGCGGCATACTTGTCTGATATCGCCCACAGAGTGGCTATGACCTGCGGGAACCCGGCCAACTGGAAGGCCCCGGCGAGATGTATCGCCTCATCGATGAGCTCCAGGTTGCGGGTGGCGGCGGTCTCGCAGGCCGACAGGTACGCCAGGCGCACGTCGCGGAGTTTGACCGCTGCCAGTCTTGCGACGGTGAACGGATCCTCGTCGTGGTCGTGCAGGAGCAGCTGACTTCGCGACGGGTCGTCAGCGTGACTAAAGCCGTGGCAGATGAAATGGGCGAAAGAGCAGTTCGTAAGGCGGCTGAGCACGTTCTCGGCAGTGGGCCACGCATCCTGCCCAGTGCTGGAACCATCCGGTCCGCTGAGCACGACGGGCCCCGGTAGTCGCCTCGCCACCTGCGCGGCCTCAACCCCGGCGTTGGGAAGGTCTCCGTGCGGAAGACCGGCCGTGGTGGGCATCGCCACGATCAGTGAGCGATTCGCTGGCGACTCCGGTCTTGCCGTCCGCCGGGCATGACTGAGGGCACGAACTGTCGGGATGGAAGAGGAGACGACCCGATCCATGACCGTGCGAGCGCCGCCCTCGCCGTGATAGCCCGCGGCGTGCAACGGAAGGAGGTTGAGCAGCCCGCTCACCGCCCACCAAAGGCGTGGCAGCGGTGCGCCGTCGACGGGAACCATTCCCAGGCTGTCCAGGATGGGGCCCGCAACGACATCCCACAGCCAGTTGAGCACTTTGTCGAGCTGCTTACCGGCCTGTGCCCGGCCCGTGAGGGAGGTATTCCTGTCCAGGCAAACGTCCAGGGCGTCATGGAAAGCCAGCGCTTGGTCCACGACGGTCTCCAAACGCACGCCGGTCAGCTCGATGGCTCGGACACCCTCGGACGTGAGGAGCACGGCGTCACTGCGGTCGAGGCCGACATTGATCGTCACCACTGGGCCATGGGCCGCCTCGCGGAGCATGGCCTCAACTGTCGGCGCCCGACCGAACGCTGCGAAGTCCGGAAGCTCGCGAATCTGCTGAAGCACGCTGGTGAATTCGGCCGCGAGCTGCTCGCGTGTCCGTTCCTCGCCATCCGGCCCCGCGGTCTCCACAGCCGTGTCCAGGGCGTCGCGCAGCGCCTCGAAACGCAACGCCAGATCGGGTCGGGACTCGCTGAGTTCTGTGACGTCGCTGCGCGTCTCCAGCGCCTGCCCCAGCAGGACTCCCCGGCCGATCTCCAGCACTTCCAGGGCACGGGCCGCGCGTTCGTGAGCCGGCCGCGACGAGTCCGAAAGGATCAACGTAGCTGCTTCGGAGGCCAGCATTTGGAACGAACCCACCCGTTCCTGCTGCTGGTCACGCTTCAAACGACGCGGTGCGACCTCCGGCAACAACCGCACCGCGCCGTGCAGGAGGTTCGCGGCGCGTGCGGGCTCGTGCTCAGCGAGCATATGGGTACCGGCCCAGGCGACCCGGATCCGGAACGACGGAGGCGCCGTCGGCTCCGCCGCGGCCTGTTCGAAGGCGGTCGCCGCCGCCTCGAGGTCCCGTGCATCGGCGAACCCTTCGAAACGGGTGAAGAGAGCATTCCCCAGAGTATTGAGATACCCGGCGACGTAGCTCTGACCGGACGGCGTAGAGGCCAGGGCCGCGGCGGCGGTGGCGACGGCGGCATCAGCGTCCCCCCTGTCCTGGAACACCTTGAAACGGCTTGCCCGCACGGCTGAAGCGAGGTTCAGAGCGATGCCGCGTTCGGCGCTTTCCTCGGGAATCAGGCGAAGCGCTTCATCCGACACCTCTACCGCTTCCTGCAGGTCCGCGCCGTTCTTTGTTGCCGCGTATCTCTTGAGGAGAACATTGCCGAGCGTGATGAGGTATCCGGCCCGTTCGAAATGATCCTCCGGCGTCGCCCTGACGGCCTTCCGCCCGCAGGCGATCGCGACGCCCGCGTCGTCCAGTGCGCCCAGCCGATCAAACCGCGCTTCATGGAGGGTGCCCAGATGGCTGAGATACCGAGGCAGGTCGGGGTGTCCGTCAGACGCCCCGTCCACCGCAGCGGTGCTTGCCTGGATCGCGGCCTCGAGGTCATCGAGCCCACCCAGGTACTCGAACCGGCTGAGCAGTGCCTGGCCCAGGCTGCTGAGAATTCCCGGCCGATCGGCGGGCCTGGCCTGGACTGAAGCGTTCCGGTGCTTTTCGACGGCGGCGTCAAGGTCTGCAACGTCGCCGGTCCGGCGGAACCGGGTCCCGAGCGCGGCGCCAAGGTTATGGAGGACCAGCGCCCTCAAATCTCCGGCAGCTGTATGGGCCGCGCTTGTCAGGAGGCTTATCGCCTCCTCAAGGTCCGATGCGTCGCCCGACCGGCGATAACGCACCCTCAGCGCGGTTCCCAGATTGTTAAGGACGTCGGGCCGGTTCGGATGGTCTGCGGGGGTGAGGGCTTCCGCGCGCCGGTGAAGACGGATCCCGAGCTCGAGATCCTGGACCTCGCCGAGCCTGCCGAACCGTGACTCCAGCATCGAGCCCAGGTTGGCCAACGAAGCGATCTTGCCCGGTGCGTCGTCGGGGAGATCGGCCAGGGAGGTGAGACCGTCAATGGCATCGTTCAGGTCGTTCAGCGAACCGCCCCACTCGTATCTACGCCACAAAGCACGGGACAAGCCCGACACGAGGTCTGCGAACACTTCTTGGGAAGCAGGGGGCGCGAGGTCGATCGCCTTTTGGAAGGCGCGTATCGAGGACTCGAGGTCGTCGGCGTCTCCCCGTTGCCTGAACCGGTCGAGCAACGCCTCGCCCAGGTTGCCCAGGATGCCTGGTCGCTGCGGTCGAGCGATGTCGGCTGCCTCTTGGAGGGCGGCGATGGCCATGTCACGATCCTCGGGCGAATCGTCCCGCGAGGCCCGGGCCGCCAGTGCCGCTCCCAGGTTGCCGAGGACCACGGCCCTGTCCGAACCGTCGTGGTGCGGACCCGGCGTGGCCGCGATGCTCAGGAAAGCGATCGCCGCGTCCAGGTCCGGGGACGATTCCGTCTCGGTGAACCGCATGTAGAGCGCACTGCCGAGCATGTGGAGATACCGGATGCCATCCGGACCGGCCGCTGCGCCGAGCAACGCGTCCACCGCCGCGTCGAGATCGGCGGGAGAACCCGAGAATGTGTACCGATTGCGAAGTGTGGCACTCAGGCGTCCCAACCGGACGGGCCACGCCGGATCATCCGGCCCGACGAGCTCCACGGCCTCCTGGCGGCATCGGACGGCTTCGTCCAGGCCGCCGGGGTCACCGGTCGCGGCGGCCAGGCGTTCAAGTGCGTCCGCGAGATTCACCACGACGGTGCCACGGTCCGGATCACCGGCGGGTAGCCACAGGGCCTCATGCAGCGCGTCGATGGCGAGTTCGAGGTCTGCGGCTGTGCCGCTCCGCTCGCTCCTGCTGAGAAAGGCAGTGCCGATGTTGTTGTGGATGCCGGCGGCCTTTGCCCGGGCCATAGGGGCCGTGGCGATCGCCTGCCGGTAGCTCTCGATCGCCCGGTCGAAGTCCTCGTCCGACCCGGTCAGCTCCGAGCGGGTCTGGAGTAGGGCGCCCAGGTTGTTGAGCCGGCCGACCCGCTGCGGCAGGCCAACCGGAGTCGCGCTTACCATCCGCTCCCAAAAGCGTATCGCCTCCGTCAGCGCGTCGGCATCGGGACTGGCCAAAGCGGCTACCAGGAGCGCCTCCGCTTCCGCCCCGGCCTCATCGGCGACTGCCGGCAGGAGGGGAGCGGGCACGGTACCCAGGCCGGCTTTGAAGCACGGGGTGAAGGCCTGAACGGCGTTGTAGAGGTCATGCTGGAAACCGCCGTCGGGGTGTGTAAAGCGCAGCCAGTGCAGAACGGCCAACTGATGCCACTCTTCAGCGGCACCGTCCTCGTCCCGCAGGATCTGCGAGAGCTGCATCGATTCGATGACGACGCTCACGTCCAGATAGCCGTCCGGGCCGCCCGGCCCCTGCTCGATGCGCCGAGCGACGGCAGCGAGAAGCTCTTCGCGTTCGAACATCCAACCCCCTGGCCTCAGAGGCATGATAGCCATGGGATCCCTCGGGAAACCGGAGCCCCGCTGGCCACGATGTCTGGCCAAGATCTCGGCGTTCTTAGAGCGACCGCCAGTAGATGGTTACCGGAGTCGGCGTGAGGTGGGTCGGGTGTCCCAGCGGTAGCGGGTTCGTGCTCGACGTATGAGTGCACGGACGGTGACGAACGCGGCGGCCAGGTAGAGGTAGAAGCCAACGACCTGGCCGTCGCGTTCGGAGCAGCGGCGGATCTTGTCATAGCCGTTCATCCAGCTTTGCGTGCGCTCCACGACCCAGCGGCAGCCGACCTGGACCGGCGCGGGGCAGGCCTTTGGCGGCAATCTGTCCGACCAGATCGTGATCGCAGAGAACCTTGCGGGACGGTTTGCCGTCGTAGGCCGAGTCCAGATGGGCTCGCGCCTGGTCAGGCAAGGCGCGATACGGGCCCAGTTGCTGTTCGGCGGCGGTGATGGTGGGCTCCAGCAGCACCGAGTCGTGGCGGTTCGCTCCCGCCGAGGCGATCCCCAGCGGGATTCCGTGCATCTCGACGAGCGTGGAGCGGTTCAGGCCCTGCTTGCCGCGGTCGACCGGGCTGCGGCCGGCTTTGTCGCCGCAGGTCGGGGCCTTGGTGTGGCAGCCGTCGGCGGACAGGTCGTCCAGCTCCAGCCCGACCATCTTGTCGTAGGCGGCCAGGCAGATCGCGTGCAGTTTCTCGGCCAGACCCAGGGCCGCCCACTGCTTCAAACGTCGGCGGATGGTGGTGGCCGAGCATTGCTCGCTGGCGATGCGCTCGTAGCCTGAGCCGTGGACGAGGGCCTCCACGACGTGCGTGAACACCACCCGGTCGGCGATACGGCGGCGGTGGCAGCCCCACGGGTGGGCCGGATCGAACTCCGGACGCTCAGGCAGCAGAGCTGCGAACTGGTCCCCCAGTGGTTCGAACAGAGATGACGGGACGGCAGGCACGGATCCTCCGGTGATTACGAAGCGTAGAGAACTCCGAGATCACCGGGATCGCCTGCGTGTCAACTCTCTCAATCACTTGCCATACGAGCCGTTCCTTGCTCGCATCTAGTGGCACAGCGTCGAAGAGATCGATCAGGCTCGCCGCCACGCCGAGTTCGCTTCTGAGCCGGTGCACGAGGCGGGCGCCGAGCGCCGAGCTGCCGCCGGCCGCGAAGAAGTCGTCGTCCGGGCCCAGGGCGTCGACGGCGATCCCGAGTTCCTGGGCCACCATGGCAAGCGCCTGTTCGGCGAGAGCGCCGGCCGGTGTCGTCGCGTGGAGGCTCCACTGCCCGGGCTGGAGCGGCTGAGGCGGGTCGGTCGCCGGGCGCGCGGCCGCGGCCGGCGACCGGAACCGGGACGGCGGCGGTACCGCCGTGGGATGGGCGGCCACGTCGGCCAGCAGCCGGCCGTACCGCTCGGCCAGGTCCGCGATGGCCTCGGCGTCGAATTATCGCGCGGAAGCCGGGAAAGGATGCTGGTGCTCATGCGCTGTCGTCCAACTCGAACATAAACGCCGTCATACTGACATGCACGCTTCCCTCAGCCCGCGGCTGACCGGCCCTGTCATGGATGAGCTGTATTGCCTGCTTGACCAGGTCGCATGCCTCGTCCCAGACCTCACGGCCCACCCACACCTCGATGTCGGTCGTCGACCGTTGCCTGGTCATCAAAGGCAATCGGCGGCGAAGGTCGGTGAATGTCGCCTCATACAGCAGCTCTCGACCGCTGGAAGGATCCAGGCGGTGGGCGCTGGCCGGGTCGTATTGATAGAGCAATCGAGCCCGCCCGCGGCGGCCGGGAGGGGCCGGGTCCTTGACGTCCTCGACCCGTTGCAGGAACCCGGCGGCGGCAAGCTGTCGCAGGTGATAGCTCGCTGACGCGTGTGCGATGCCAAGCTCTTCCGCTACTTCGGTCGCTGACATCGCCGTACCGGTCACCAACGACACGATGCGTAGGCGCAGGGGATTGGCCAGCGCTCGAAGGGGAATCAGCCCAGCATCATCCAAAGACATATTGGGATAATAGGTACCGCTTACCTGGCACACAAGATGTGCGGCATGCCCGCTCCGGCGGAGGATCTTCGGCTCACGACGCCCTCACCCGAGGATCGACGACGCTATACAACAGGTCGACAACCAGGTTCGCCAGCACGATGAAGGCCGTGGCCACGACCGTGATGCCCAAGAGGACGGGCAGATCGGACTGGGACACCGCGTCGACCGCCTGACGCCCGATGCCCGGCAGGTTGAACACCTGCTCGGCCAGCGCGACGCCGCCCAGGGCGAAACCGAGGTCCATGCCGAAGATCGTGACGATCGGGGTCAGCGCCGCGCGCAGCGCGTGCTTGAAGATGACCGTCCGCTCGTGCAGGCCTTTGGCCCGCGCTGTGCGGATGAAGTCCTCGTTCATGGTGTCCAGCATCCCTACCCGGGTGAGGCGGGCGTACAGGGCGGCAAGGCCGAACGCCACGGAGATCCACGGGAGCAGCAGGTGCGTCAGCCAGTCGACCGGGCTCCTGAAGAACGGTACGTAGCCGGGGTCCGGGAAGACGTGCCAGTTGAACACGAACGCCAGCATCAGCAGCGGGCCGACGAGGTACACCGGAAGCGACACGCCGACCAGCGCCGTGATCATGCCGACCCGGTCCACGATGGTGCCCTTCTTCAGGGCGGAGGCGATGCCGGCGGCGATACCGAAGCCGAGCCACAGGATCGAGGAGCCGATGGCCAGGGAGAACGTCACCGGGAACCACTGGCCGATGCTGTGGGAGACCAGCTCGTTGGTCTTGTACGAGTACCCGAGGCACGGCGCCCAGCAGTGCGCCATCTGCGTTCCGATGTCGTAGTCGTACCCGAAGAAGATGCCCTTGATGAAACGTCCGTACAGCACCCAGACCGACTGGTCGAATCCGAAGCGGTGGATGACACCGGCGATCGCCTGCGGACTCTGGGTCTTGCCGACGTACTGTTCCGCGAGTGACTCCGTCGTCTGCCCGCCCAAGCGCGGGAAGACGAAGAAGATGAAGAACGTGATCAAGCTCATCGCGAAGAGCAGCGCGAGCGCTGAGAACAGACGCCTGATGATGTAGGTAATCACGGAGCGCGGCAGTGGTCGCCCGACGGCGCCGGGGTCCCCTGCCTTCACCTGCCTATCTGTGAAAGCGAAGGGTTCTTGCCTCAGACCAGCGGGACGAGGGCCGGCTCAGCCTAATCCAAAGACATGTTGGGATAATAGACAGTGCCTGCGAACCAGGCAAGATGCGGGCCATGCGGAGGCGCCGGCGAGGATCGCAGCGGCTGGAAGGCCGCTGCGATACCGGTTGGCAGAAAGGGCGACAGTCACGCCGCAACGAGCACCTTCGTGATGCCGGCCAGCGCGGCATCGAGATAGTGGGGCTGCAAGCCGTGGGCGATCCGGAGATGGTTCTCCACGCCGAAGTGGATCCCCGGTGCGACGAGCACTCCGGCGCTCTCGCGCAGCTCGTCAGCAAGTTCAAGGCTGGACAGCGGAAGGTGGTAGCGGACGAAGGCCAGCGCGGAGGCCTCGGGCGGGACGGTCGACAACGCTCCCCCGCTCCCCTCGATCCAGCTCTCCAACCGGTCGTAGCCGGCGCGAATCAGTCCGCGATGCGTTTCAGCGGACGCTCGGTGACGGCCGGAGTCAGCGCGATCTCTGCGAGGTGCATCGACAGCCGGCCGGCCGCGATGGTCCCGTATTCGTGACGCGCCAGGCTGCCTCGACCATTCCGGGCGGGCCCGCGAGCCATCCGAGGCGGAGCCCCGGCAGGCCGAAGGCCTTGGACAGGCTGCCGACGCAGACGATCCTGTCGCCGCGGCCCCAGAACGTCGGCGCGATCCGGTCGGCGAGACGTTCGGTGCCCCGGTAGACCTCGTCCGCCAGGATCCACGCTCCGACGCGCTCGGCCCTGGTAGAGGATGACGTCGCCGCCGCCCGGGAGAAGGGTGACGGTCTGCGGCGGCTGAGCGGCGTTTCCGCGGCCCACGGCGAAGGGCGGCCGGTCAGACCACTGTTCGGGGTTCGGTCGCGACGCTTTGGAGCCGGGAACGGATGGCGGTCCGGGCTCGGTCGTACGCAGCCGGGTCGTCGTGCATGACAGAGGCCGCGTTCGCCGCGTCCAGAAACGCGTTGAGTTCAACGCGAGCTGACCGGCGTCGGAGTCCGCAGCCAGCTCGCCGAGCTGTCGCGCTTCCTCCACCGTGCGTTCGACGAACCGCGTCCAGTCCCGGCCGGCGACAGCCAGCGCGTCGCGGACCGGTCCGACTCGTGCGTCGAACTCGGCGCGCCTGCGGGGTTCAATAACCCTGCCGAAGCGTTGATCTGGGGTTATGCGACGATGTGGTATTCGTTCGTCAGACCGCCAAGGATCTTCGTTCGGGTGATCCGTTGGGCCGGGAATGGTATGACGTGGGGATCGTCTAACGGTGTCCGCAGGCTCAGTCCGCGGCCTTGGTGCGAACGTCCGGCGTTGTAGTGCTCCGCGTATTGCTCCAGGACGAGGCGCAGGTGGCGGTCACCGACGATGAGCATGCGATCGGTGCATTCGACTCGGATCGCCTTCACCCAGCGTTCCGCGAACGCGTTCATCTTCGGACACTGCGGCGCGGACTTCTTAAACTCGATGTCTACGGCGGTGAAGACGGCGTCGAAAGCAGCGGTGAAGATGGCGTCTCGGTCCCGGATCAGGTATCGGAAGCGGTCGGACCGCTCGCCGGCGTCGGCCAGGAAGTTCCTGGCCAGCTGGGTCACCCAGGCCGCGGTGGGATGCTCGGTAACCCCGAGGATGTGCACGCGCCTGGTCCTGAGGCTGCCGAAAACTGCTGCGAGCTGGGATGATGTGGGATTGTGTCGTTACGGTTGATCTACTTGCTGGCGACTCGGATCTTCGTGTTGCTGAGCCTGCTCACCCGGGATTCGACAGCGAAGGATGTCGAGATTCTGATTCTGCGGCACCAGCTCGCGGTCGCTCAGCGCCGGGATCCACGCCTGGCCCGGAAACTCACCTGGGCCGACCGGCATGGCTGCTCCTGCTCGCCAGACCCCTTCCCCGCAGCCACGTAGATCACATCCGGCTGATTGTCACGCCGGGCACCCTCTTGCGGTGGCATCGCGACCTGCTACGCCGCCGCTGGGCACGGCGATCGCATCGCAAACGACCTGGCCGGCCCCGCACCCACAGGAACATCACAGCCCTGGTCATACGGCTGGCCAAAGAAAACCCGTCGTGGGGGTACCGCCGGATCCACGGGGAACTCGCCGGCCTTGGCATCAAGGTCGCGCCAAGCACCGTGTGGGAGATCCTCAAGAACGCCGGAATCTCCCCGGCGCCACAACGCGATACCGGCCCGACCTGGGCCGCGTTCCTACGCTCCCAAGCCTCGGCGATCCTGGCAACCGACTTCGTCGTCGTTGACCTACTGAACGGATCCAAAGCCTACGTCCTGGCGGTGATCGAGCACGCCACCAGGCGTGTTCGCGTGCTCGGCGCGACCTTCCACCCCACCACCGAATGGGTGGTGCAGCAGGCCCGCAACTTGGTCATGGACCTGGACGACGCTGGAACCAAGGCCAAGTTCTTGATCCACGACCGGGACGCCTCCTTCAGCGCAGCCTTCGACGCGGTGTTCAGCGCTGCCGACATCGAGGTGATCCACACCGGGGTCCGCGTACCCCGCCAGAACTCGATAATGGAACGCTGGTTCCGCAGCCTCCGCGCCGAACTCACCGACCGCACGCTCATCTGGAACATCCCACACCTGATGTTGCTCTTGCACGAGTATGAGGACCATTACAACCGGCATCGCCCCCACCAGGCGATAGACCAGACTGCGCCGTTGAAACCACGCCCGGACAACCTCGTCGACATTGACACCTTCCGCGCCCGCCGACATGACCACGCTGGAGGCCTACTCCACGAATATCACCAGGTGGCATAGGTTTTCGGCAGGCTCAGGTCGACCAACCCCCTTGAGCGCCTCAACCGCGAGATCAAACGCAGAGCCGACGTTGTCCAAGTCTTTCCCAACCCTGCCGCCCTGGAACGCCTCGCCGGCGCAGTCTTGGCCGAACTTCACGACGAATGGCAGGTCACCGACCGCCGCTACCTATCCGAATCCTCAATGGCCGAACTACTCGGTACCGAAACCACCGCCGTCATCACCGGACCGACGGCACTGCCACGAAGCAAGAAGACCGCCTGATCAGTTACACCGCTTCAAAGGACGCCATCCGGTGCGCTGCGCCGGGAGGAGATGGTGCAGCTAGACGTCGGCGACTTCGAGCCCGCATACTCGCTGATCCATCTGCGGGCCGAGACCACGAAGTCCAAGCGGTCCCGCGAGGTGGCATACGGCCAGGCCAGTAGCCGGTTGTTCGCCGATTACCTGGCCTATCGCCGGCAGCGGTTCGGGCGCCTGGACGGTGCCTTGCTGCGCAGCGAGTCGAAGCGGAACGTTGGCGCCCCGCTGGGGTAGTCGAGCTGGTCGAAGGTCGTGGAGGGGATCAGCGAACGCAGCGGTCTGGCGCGATTGTCCACGCACACCTTCCGGCACCTGCGGCAGACCGACTTGGCTCGGGCGGAGTGGACGATCGACCAGATCGCCCAATATGCCGGGCATCGAGACCTGGCCACGACGATGAAGTACATCCACCTGTCCGGGCGCGAGTTGGCCGCGAGGCTGCACCGTGCATCGGCGTCGGTCCAGCAGGCCCGGGAGGAGCTGCTCGCGGAGTTGGCGGCAACCCGATGAGCGCGGCTACTCAGCCGGTGCCGGTGCCCCTCGCAGAGTACTGCGCCCAGGTCAAAGCTCAGATGCCGCAACTGACGGATGAGGGGCGGGAAGTGCTCGGGCGGCTGGCCGGAATGGACCACCGGGTCGTCCATGCGCGGAACCGCACGGCCTTGGCCCGCCTGATCGACCCTCTCGATACCGTCTCGGTGGACTGGGACAACTCGTTGGTCGATTCGGCCCGCAACATGCTGCTGCTGAAGATGAGCCGGCATCGTCTTGCCTACTGGGCGTGGGACGAGCAGACCTGGACGAGGTTCATCACCGAAGCAACCGGAGAAGATCGACACCGCCGTCGGGCGCACCTGGTCGCCTGGGCCTACCTGTTCGGCGACCACTGGCGGTTGCACCACAGGCTCGGGATGCCCAAGCTGCCCCCGCTCGCCGACTTCGTGTTCGGTGCCGGAGCCGTCGAGCCAGCTCTGGCGGAGGTCTCGGTGCTGCTGGAGCGTTGGGAGTCGGCCCCGAAGTCCCCTCCCGAGCTGGTCCGCGCCTCCGTGCTCGATGCCCTGCTCATCGCTGGCAGCCCGCACTCGAAGGACGTGAGCTTGAAGTTGCTGGAGGACCTGGTCGCGGACAACCCTGCAGCCAACGCACGCCGACGCGGGTTCAGGATGTCGCGGGTCCTGGCGGCGAACGGGTACATCCCCGAACCGCTGACGGTCAACCACCAGCAACGTGGTCCCCGACAGGAGACCCTGGACTCGGTGCCGCCGCAGTGGGTGGAGTTCGTGTTGCGCTGGCAGCGGTTCTCCACCAATGAGAAGAGCACGATCCACACCAAGTTCCCGTCTTTGCTGGTGGCCGGGCGATGGGCGGCGGAGAAGCATCCCGAGGCGACGAGCCCTCAGGACTGGACGCGGGACATCGCCGCCGAGTACATCGCGGACACGATGACCACCGTTCGCGGGCAGCGGGCCGGCTTCAACCGCAACCGCACCCGAGTGGGTGAGCCGCTGAACGTGCGGGGGAAGGCTGGCCGGATCGATGCGATCCGCAGCTTCTTCTGCGACCTCATCGAGTGGGAGTGGATCACGCCGCGGTTCGATCCGCGCCGCGTGCTCAGCCTGCCGCTGTCGGCCCGGGCCGGTCTCGATCCGGACCCCCGCATCATCGACGATGCGGCCTGGGCCAAGCTCATGGCGGCCGGACTAACGCTGACCTCGGACGACATGCTCGCCTACGGCACGCCCGCCGAAAAGGCCGCCGGATGGCACGCCAACTACTACCCGATCGAGATGATCCGCGCCTTGGTCGGGGTGTGGTTGTTCGGCGGCCTTCGGATGGACGAGATCCGCCGTCTGGAGCTGGACTGCGTCCGCTGGGACCAGGCCGACGACGCGGACAGCGGCGAGACCTATCGTGTCTGCCTGCTGCACATCCCGGCGAACAAGACCTCCGGAGCCTTCTCCAAACCGGTCGACCCCGTTGTCGGCGAGCTCATCGACGCCTGGCAGAGTGTCCGCCCAGCCCAGCCGGACATCACCGACCGCAAGACCGGCCAGCGCCGCCAGCACCTGTTCTGCTACCGCGCTCAGCTTATTGGCCCCAACTACCTGAACGACAAGCTCATCCCGATCCTGTGCTCCAAGGCAGGCATCCCCGAATCCAACTCCCGCGGGGCGCTGACCAGCCACCGCGCCCGCGCCACCATCGCCACCCAACTCCTCAACGCCAAGGAGCCGCTGTCCCTCGCCGACCTGCAGCAGTGGCTGGGCCACAAGCACCCGTCCAGCACCCGTCACTACGCCAAGATCCTGCAGCGGACCCTGTCGGCGGCCTACAAACGCGCCGACTATTTCGCCCGCAACATGCGCACCATCCAGGTCCTCATCGATCGCGACAGCATCCTCACCGGAGCCGCCGCCGCAGGCGACGAGCCGTGGAAGTACTACGACCTGGGCGAGGGCTACTGCAGCTACGACTTCTTCGCCAAATGCCCACACCGCCTGGCCTGCGCCCACTGCGATTTCTACATCCCCAAGGAGTCCAGCCGCGGCCAACTGCTCGCGGTCAAGGACGGCATCCAGCAGATGCTCGAACAATTCAGCCTCACCGACGAGGAAAAGGAGGCCCTCGAAGGCGACCGCGAGGTCATCGCCGCACTCATCGAACGGCTCGCCGGCATCCCCACCCCGGCCGGACCGACACCTGTCGAACTCGGCACGACCAGCGCGTTCATACCCCCCACAGCCCTCACCGGCGGCCTGCGGAGGCCATCAGATGATTCCGAGAGCAAGGAGATCTCCTGAACCAGAACCCTTACACCACGTCCGTTTCCGACGACCGCCGTTCAAGGCGGAACTCGTCGACGAACGTGAAGAACAGCTCGATCGGGTCACGGGCGAGCTCTTCGGCCTCCCGCTCGATCTCGACCCACCATCCGAGTGAACTGTGTCGCCCAAGCCTCGTCCACAGCCATTCGGCGAACGGGCCAATCGGCCAGAAGTCGAACTCCTCGCCGATGTCGTGGACCTCCAGTGCGACCCGGTATCCGCACAGCACAGAGTGCAGCTCGTCGAGGGAGCGCACCCACATCCCCGGACGGAGACGCACTTCTTCGAGGAAGTCGAAGATGTCGCTCAGCTCGCCCAAGGGCCTGGGCCTGCGCTTCTCGGACCTCGGCTCTGACACGGAGCGAGCTTACCGGCCGTTCCGGGTGACGACGAGGGCTGCCGTCACAGCAGATCACGCCAGAATCGCGCCGTCGCCTGCGGATTCCACGCGTCGTCCCTGCGGTCAAGTCCAGGGCCGCCGAACTCCTGGCCGACCCAGTCACGCAGGTCCAGGCCGTAGTAGACGAGGTCGGTCTGGTGAACCGACAAGACGGGATGGCCGAGGGTGCCACGCCCGGACGGCAGGAACCTGTGCCCAAACACCGGGACCAGGGTCGGGACGCCGGCCAGAGCCGCGCGAGCGATCGAGACCGCCTCGTCGCGGATGTCGGGACGCGCACCCCACTCGCCGGACCAGAACCCGTTGCGCTCGACGTCGAACAGCACGCCTTCGACGGGTCCAGCCAGCCGGACCCGCAGCCTGTCGCGGTCGCCGTCGCGCCAGTCGGGCCACGGTTCCCGCCATGCACTGATGACACCCGGAGGATCGATGAACGGCACGCTCACGGGAAGGCCCGTGGCGAGGAAAGCCCGGTGGTCATCGGCGAACTCGAATCCGAACTCGCGCTCGATCTGAGCGAACTCGTCGTCGGTCAGTCCAGGCTCGATCCTGCACCGGGTCAGGCTCGCGCTCCGCTCGGCCAACAGCCGCGCAGCCTCATTTCCCAGCTCAACACCATCACGGAAAATCACCCGGCAACCCTAAACCCCGCAGATCCTCGAAACATCCCATTGCGTCGGAACAAAGGAGCAACACCCCTGTCGACCTGCACAACCACAACCACGCACAGCAACCGTTACCGAACATTCTCAATAACGTGCCATTTGCAGCCGTTGTCGACCAGGTAGCGGATCGCGTCCACGATCGCCCGGCGCGGATGGGACTCCGGCCGGCCGCCGCGAGCAGTCGTCGCCGCAGGTGGCGGCAGCAGCGGGGCGATCAGCGCCCATTCGGCGTCGGTAGTGTCGGACGGGTAGGCCCGCGGCCTGGCGGCAGGACACCGATCAGAGTGCCGAGGCACGTCCGGCTCACGATCGGGTCAACAGCGTCAGGGACGCCTTGACCCCGCCGAGCTGGTCCAGCAGCAGCCGGGCGAAGTCGTCGCCGGGCAGCGCCGCCAGGTGCGGGGCCGCCGTCCCGGACAACAGCCGGCTGATCCTGGTCAGCTCGGAGCGGAACACCGCCCGCTCGAACCGGATCCACTCCTCGGGATCCCCGGACAGCTGATAGCCGCCACGGGCTGACCAGGTCAGCGGGGAGGCGTGTTCCAGGGCGGAGATCTCCCGGATATACAGGATGCCGCGCCGGACTTGGGAGGCGCCGAGCTTGGTGGCCAGTTGCAGCTGAGCAGTGGACAGCCCGTCAGATGTTCACTCCTCAGACCGGACCCGGCCCAACGCGCCCGCATCGAGGAGATCCGGGACAACCTCATCGCCCGCATCGCCGAAGCCGAACACGAGGGCTGGCTCGGCGAAGTCGAGGGACTGCGCGTCAGCCTGGCCTGCGCCGAAGACAAGCTCGGCCAGCTCGACCATGCCAATCAGCAACGGGACGCCGTCGTGCTCGGCGTGCCCGTCGTCGGCGGCACGGTTGGACACACTATCGAGGCAGCCGGAACGTCATGAGAGGCCTCATCCGGTCAGTCCCACCAGAAGCCCCAGTGGGCTTGGCCGACCAGGGATTCCGCATGATCTAGGAAGGACTCGCTGCATTGGAACACCGCGTCCGGACAGAACACCAGGTGCTCGGCCGCCACATGCAGCGCATGCTCCGCGGTCGCCGGCGGAGCTGCCACGCTCATATAGAGCGTGGACGGCTTGAGCGCCACCACCCGGGCGCCGAAGCGGTCCTCCCAGCCCTGCACCATCGCCGCGAACGGGGCGATGTCGCTGACCTCGGAGGGCCTCCAGCCCAGCCTCAGCAGTGCCTCACTGCCCGCGCGGCTGGGCACCAGCGCCAAGCGAGGCTCACCCAACCACTCGTTCTCGAGCACGTGCGCGACGATCGCGTCGGCAACTGCCAGCGGCTCCGCAATCTGTGCTCCGGCAAGAGCCAGTCCCGGCCAGGAAGCCCCCGCCGGAGCCAGGGCCGATACACGCTCCTCAGGCTCCCAATAATCGTTGGCCTCGTTTTCCGCAATGATCTCAGCCCACTCCGCAACAATCCAAGCGTCCAGATCCGTTGCGGTCACGACGCCATCCGTCGGCCCGCTCAGATGCCCGCTCAAGTCCGGGTGGAGGTCGGCAGCGACACACAGTGGATCGTCTCCCAGCAGCACTGGCCACAACCCGGTCCGGCGATGCGCCGCGCGCAGCCGTTCCACGAGCCCAGCTTCGGGAGCGGTCGCGCTCAGCCAGAACCACGGCGCTTCAGCCATGTCGGTCACGACCTCGCCAGCTGGAAGCGCGAACCCCAGCGGCTTACCCGCAGGATCTTCGAGCAGCGCGGTCATTGCAATCTCACCAACACCATTAGGAGACACGCGGCGAGCATAGAACCCTTCGCCAACAGGCAGTTACCTTAAGCGAGACAGCTCTCAGGACTTCAGTTCAGAAAAGCAGGCGTGTTCGTGCTGGCAGGGGGCACGACGTGGAGGCCAATCTGGTCGAGCGGATCATTGAGGCCGAGGAACGAGTCTGGCTCGGCGAGGCCAAAGGGGCTGCGGGACACTCTGGAGGCGCTCGTACTCGTGCAGGATGCCGCCGAGTCGGTCGCGTCTTCGCAAATTCAGGTCGACGATGTCGGCGCTGCCGGTGATCGGTTCGGGCGCGGGCTGCGGTGGTGCGTCCTGGTCCAAAAAGCGGTGTGGCCGATGCCGGATGTAGTGGGTCTCGATTTCGCGGAACGCGTGCGGCAGGTGTGCCTGATTCCAGATCAGCCAGGATCGCCTCGGCCTGTCCGCGCAGAACCGCGTCCTTCTCCCGACCGCCCATCGGAAGTAGCCGCAACGCAGCGAACGTGTTCGACACCGCCAAGTAGGCGAACCGGACCAGCACAACGAGCTTTCATCGCCGGCCCAGGCGGCGCACCGATAACCGCCCAACCCAGCCACCACGAGCCGACAAACAAGGCCCTTCCCCACCTGCACGGACAACATTCTCGACACCCACAACACCCGACTTGTGATCGTAGGCACCCGCTCTCTGACGAGTACGTGGTAGCGGTGTGGTAGCGGACGTCGTGTTCACGAATGGCACCAGTCGATAAGAGGTGGAAGCTACGAGTCGAGTCGGCTCGGTCGAAACAGCACAGGACGTGCTTGGACACAAGCAATTGATAAAGTCTCTTGCATAAGAGGCCTGATTTCTAATCGATGGTCGCAGGTTCGAATCCTGCCGGGGGCACTCGAAAGCCATTAACCCCAGGTCGCTGGCCTGGGGTTTTACGCCTCGCCCAGCGCCGCCGCAGCAGGTCCCGATGCCAACGCAGCAGCGTTGCCGGCGTAACGATCAGCCGAAGCCGCGGCACACGATCAGTGGGCGACAATCTCGCAAGCAACACCAGCCATGCCCGATCGGCCCAGGTCAGCTTCCGCGCGACGCGCGGATCGCGGCGCTGTGCGACAGCGAGCTGATGCCGCAGCATCAAAATCTCCACGTCTTTCGCCGCCGATTCCCGCCCCGCCAGCCACAGCCACGCGAACACCCGAGTCACGACAACGCGGGGCGGGTTCGTGGAGTCAGCGCGCTGACGGAGTACTCACGGGAACAGCACCAGAACCCACTACAGGCAACAACAAACTTGTCACCTGCCCGTCAAGCCGGTCCAGCGGCGGCCCTTCCGTCCCCACCCCGCCGGCCCGCTGCGCCCCCAACCGCGCCGGTGTGAACCCGGTCATCGCCTTGACCTCCCGGCCGAGGTGAGCCTGGTCGGCGAAGCCACAGGAGGCCGCGACGTGTGACGGCACCAGGCCGTTGATGAGCTGGGCGGCGGCGTCGCGGAGGCGGAGGATGCGAGCGGCCCTCTTCGGGGTCTGGCCTATCTGCTCGGCGAAGCGGTTCTCCAAGGTGCGGGCGGTCCACTCAGACGCCGTGGCCAGGTCGGCGATGCGGATCTGGCCACGGCTGGCGACCAGGCGCTGCCAGGCCCAGAGGACCTGGGGCGCGACCTGCGGGCCCTCACGGACGCGGTCGGCCAGCAAGCGGCGAAGGATCGTCATGCGGCGGCGGGCGTCGGCGGCCTCGGCCAGTTGCTCCGCCACCCGCAGGCCGCGGCGACCGGTCAGCGCGTCCAGGGCCACGGGGGCTTCGGACAGCTCCCGCATCGGAATGCCGAACACGCGCCAGGCCAGCCAGGGCTCGAGCAGGATCTCCACGCCGGACAGCCGGCCGTCGTGGCGGCCGATCCCGGCGCGGTCGACGGAGCCGCGCACCAGGGACGTGAAGCGGGCGTCGCCGCCGGGGACCGACTCGATGCAGACCGAGCCCTCGAACAGGAACAGGACCGTGACGGCGTTGATCGGCAGCTCCAGACGCCGGCGGGTACCGCCCAGGCGCAGGTCGAACTCGTTGTAGGCGAGGATGCCGCGCGGCAGGGCCGGGCCGATCGGCGACCGCGTGGTCCGCCAGGTCCCGTTCTGCCCGAAGCGCCGCTGCAGGTGGCTGCGATCCGGGTCAGATCGCTGGTCCAGACGAGCGCCGAACAGAGGCGTCCGGGAGTCACCCAACGGCATCAGCAGGCCCCCGCGCTATCGGAAGACGTCGGCTGACGGCGACCGTAACGGACACGACGTCGGGTTTCAATGGCCGACTCCGGCATCGCCGGTGTGCGGTAGGTCACGTCCAGCGCATCCGGCCGGATTTCGTTTTTGTTCAATACCGCCGCACCGGCCGCTGCCAGGCTCGGTCCCCATCAGGGCTCGATGACACTTCGGCGTCGTCGCGCCGTCTCACGGGAAGGGATCGAACGCCACCATGTTCAAGATCGGACTGCGCGGCCGCACGGTGACCGGCGTCACGGCCGCGGCCCTGGCCGCCTCCGCACTGGCCGTCGCCACCCCCGGCGCAGCGCATGCGACCGCCGGCGGTTACTGCGGGTACTACTTCTCGGGCTACAGCAGCCAGCCCACGGACGTCTGGACCGTCTTCGTCAAGCAGCCGCCCGGTTGCCACGACGTGAACCTGACCTGGGTCGACCACTCGTCCTACTACGGTGCCTTCTACTGGGACAGCGCGGGCAATCCGCACATGTCCACCACCGGCGCCCAGTGGCACTCCGCGTACTCGACCTGGGACCAGGTCATCATGACGAGCGTGAACACCGGCACCCGGGTGATAGTCGTCGCCTCTGACGGTGGGGCCGGCTACGGCGTCCACGTCGACCTGTAGCCGACGCGACGATCACCATGCGAGCCCTGGTTCCATCTCGGGGCGCGAGCTGGATCGGAACGGCCGCTGCGCTGGGCCTGGTGCTCAGCGCCTGCGGTCGCTCCACCGTGTCCGGCCCCTCCGCGCTCCCCGCCTTCGTGCCCAGCTCCCCGATCGCCGGTGAGGCGGTCCACAGTTTCTTCCCGGCAAGCGCCGCCCAGTTCACCGACGGGGCGCAGTTCACCACGGCACGCCTCAAGGCGCAGGCGGCCGCGACGAGCGCGTGCCTGGCCAAGGCCGGGACCGCCTCGAACGCGAACCCGGATGTGGACGCCACGAGCGCCGCGGAGATCGCGATGGCGGGCGTCGACACCGTGGACTTCCCGGACCTGGACCGGATCAGTTCCGAAAGGGCGTTCGTGCCGCCGATCGCGTTCCCGCCCGCGGCCGCACCTCGCGTGCCCGCCTCCGCTCCCGCCACTCCTACGGACTCCGGGCGGGCGGCCGCCCAACGATGCCGACAGTCCTCTGCCGCGCTGTTCCCGGTCCAGAACGCCGCCGGGCCGTTGACCGACCAGTGGTGGGCCGGCGTTCGCCGGATCCAGTCGTCGCAGCAGGTCCGGGCGGTCCTTCCGGCGTTCCGGGACTGCCTGGCCGAATCCGGCGCTCCCGCCGACCAGATCCCCCTGACGTCCTCCGGCGAGGCGTTCGGCCACTTCCTCGCCTGGGAGAACGGTGCCGACCAAGCGGCCGCGACCTCCGCGGCGATCACCGCGAACGACCAGCGGTGGGCTCCCGTCTTCGCCGCGTGCGCGAAGCCGGTCATGCAGGTCGTCGAGCCGATGACCCTCCAAGCTCAGCAGGTCTTCCTGCATGACAACGCTCGGCAGGTGCAGCAACTCGAGGCGATGGCAGAGAGCGAGTTGCAGGCGGCTCGGCGCTGAACCGACCACGCCGGAGATCCTCATCGTCACCGACGCCGGATACGACGCTCCGCGCATGCCCTTCCTGCTGGCAGACCTCCCGGTCCAGATACTCGGGCGGCTGCGCAGCGACCGGGTGTTCCCCCGCCCGGCCCCGCTCTACACCCATCCTCCCAAGGGCGGACGCCCTGCCAAGCACGGCGGCGATTGCTGTGGTGGTCCCGCATCGACGCCACAGCCCAGGAGGCCGACCGATGCTGGATGAGCTTCCTGCGCGGATTCGACATCGAATGCGGTATCAGCCATCTCAAGCAGCACCGCGCGGTGGCGACCCGGTACGGCAAGCTGGCTTGCCGCTACCAGGCCACCGACACCATCGCAGCCCTCAACGGCTGGCTATGACCACGTTTCAGACACGGCCTGCCAGCCAAGCACCGCGATCTGGCCTGCGGATCGGGATTGCCAGTAGGAACGGATTGCTCCGCCCGGCTGGTCGACCACAGCCGCAGGGGCGCCGAGGCGGATAGATCTACGCAACCTGCGGCTCCGCCGAGCGTGATTAAGCATCGAGGTTGCACAGTGGCGACCGCCAGCCGAGTTGACAGGGGGGTCATGCGAGACACGAGCGATTTTGACGCTTTCTACGCGGGAAGCGTCCGGCGCGTCACAGGCCATGTCTATGCGATGACGGGTGATCGGGCTGACGCGGAGGACTTGGCCCAGGAAGCGTTCGCGAGGGCTTGGCAGCACTGGGACAAGGTTTCCGGCTACGCCGACCCCGAAGCGTGGGTGCGCACCGTGGCGTTCCGGGCGCGGGTGAGTGCCTGGCGTAAGACCGTCAACCGGCTGCGTGCTCACCGCCGGCACGGTCCGCCGGACGCGAAACCGGAGGCGAGCGTGGACAACGTGGCCATCGTCGCGGCGCTGCGGCGGATTCCGGCGAACCAGCGGCAGGCGATAGTCCTGCATCATCTGGTGGGTTTGTCGCTGGAGGAGATCGCCGCCGAGACCGACGTGGCGGTCGGCACTGTCAAGGCCCGCTTGTCCCGCGGCCGCAGAGCGCTGGCACCGCATCTGGCTGACCGCGAGAACGGGTTCACATCTGACGGACAGGAGCCCCGCCATGCATGAGGATTTCGAGACCGAGCTGCGCGAGAGCGTTGCCCACTTCAACGAAGACACTGTGCCGGCACCGGTCGCCTCCGTGCGGGCCCGGGGCGAGCGCTTGCACCGCCAAAAAGTCATCGGAACGGTCGCGGTGGCCCTGTCGTTGGTCGCGGGTCTGGGTATCGCGGCTGTCGGCGCGGCGTCCGGCGACGGGCAACATGCCATCGCTCCCACGACACCGCCGATGACCACCGTGAACGGGGGGATGTCGGGCTCCGTGACGACAAGACCCTTGACTACGGCACCGGCACAGCAGCCACAGCGCACAAGTGCAAGTCCCCCTTCTTCGCCCAAAGACAGCGCCAACACAAGCGGGAACGCACCTATCAGCCTGACGCTGAGCCCGCCCACCGAGTACGCCGCAGGTGTGCTAAACCCTGTGACGTTCACCGTCCAGAACCACGGATCAGCCGTAACCGTCACCGCCGACCTCACTCTCGCTCGGCCGAAGAGCGAGGTCGCGAACACGACAGGCCCGTGGCCGTTGGACCTGATTGAACGGCACGACCCGGTCACCGGCGCCTGGACCAAGGTGACCGTCACGTTCCTCGACACCGGCGGGGACCCACACCGCGAAGACGTCCGCGCAGCGCACTACACCTTCGATCTGCCGAGCGGCACCAGCACCGAACAGTTGCGCATCGACCCCGAAGGGTCGTTCTTCGCCCTCGGCGTCAAGCTGACCGCCGGCTCACTGACGCTGGCACAAGCCCAGACCGAAATGATCCCCGTGAACTTCCCGGCCCTGACAGTCTCCGGCCCCAAGGCCATGACACCCGGCGGAACCGGGGAATTCGACATCACCGTTGCCAACAGGACATCGATGGACTACCCATCGATCGCCTTCTGGACCAGTGAAATCGTCACCTTCTCGCCGATCTCTTCGGCCAGCCAGGTACAGGTCTATGATGGCGGCGCCTGGCATACCGTTTCATTCGACCAACTAGGTACAGCGGTCATCGCCACCCGGCCGCTGGCATCCGGAGCGACAACCACCGTCCGGCTACGACTCACCCTCGCGACCACTGCGACGGCGAACGCTACAGGCGACCTCGGAATCAGAGCGTACGTGCCCGGCGAGTTCAACGCCTCTGATACTTCTCCAGGCCTGGCGCCGGGCGGCGAGACCCGCACAGACACGTCCTTCGCCGTCAGATAGCACCACATATCCGGTGCGATGTCGCAGCACATCGCACCGGATTCCGATGACGCCCGGCCGACTACCTGTCCTAACGGAAGACCACAGACCTCGATAATGCCACGGGATACCTTAGTGGGCGTCTGATGGCTCAATATCCGGTTCGAGTTCGCTCGTTGTGGTGTACGGACCGCACCAAGGATGGGCGGCGTAGCGTCGAAGCCAGCCACATCGTCCTCGTCACCGAATCAGGGGTTGTGGTTCTCACGGAAAATGGAACAGGGCTGGGCATCACTGAACCCGGCCGCTACCCGCCCGCTGCAACAACACGGTCCGGTTCACCCCGCGACATCCGGCTGATCAAGCGCCGGCGCGTCCTGGATGAGCTCGAGCCTCAGCGGATCCGGCGTGCGGAGCGCCCTGAGGAGCGGATCGTTGTCCGGTACGCCGAGGGTGTCGACGATCGCGCGAGCCGCGGCGCGGCAGTCCGACGCCTGGTCCGCCTCGCCGGTCACGACGTGGACCTCGGCCGTCCTGACGAGGGTGTTGGCGAGGTAGTAGTGCTCACCGGCGGACTCGAACTCTGATGCGGCCTGGCGATAGTAGGTGAGCGCGTCGTCGTGGCGGCCGAGCCGGTGACTGGCCAGGCCCATCGTGTCCAGGGCGTGCGCGGCGCCGACGCCGTGGCCGATCCGCCGGTGGACGGCGACGGCCCCGGCCGCAAGATCGAGCGCTGATTCGTAGTCGGCGCAACAGGCGTGGCACCAGGCGGCTGCGGCCAGGGCCATGGCTTCGCCGGCGACGTCCTCGGCCGCGCGGGCGTGGCCGAGTGCGGCCAGGGAGTGCTCGAGCGCCTCGGGATAGGCCGCGCGGCTTTCGTGCACCAGGGATCTGATTCGCTCCACCCAGGCCAGGCCGGCCCGGTCGTCGAGGCCGAGCCACAGGTCATGGGCCCGGGCCAGATGTCCCAGGGCCGCCTCGAACCGGCCCAGCCGCCAGCAGGCGGTCGCGATGTCGCCGTAGGTCCTGGCCTGCAGATCCGCACGGCCGAGTTTCCAGGCCGCGTGCAGCGCTCGTCCCTGGAGCCCGATCTGCGCCTGCCAGTCCGCTCGGCGGTCGAGGAACACCGTCAGCGACCAGGACAGGCGCCACGTGGTCTCGGGACAGTCCGCTTCGGCCGACAGGCTGCTGATCGCGAGGAGCACCTCGCGTTCCCGGGCCAGCCACGCGGCGGCATCCATGGCGTCGCTGAACCCCATGGCCGGCGCGTAGCGCTCGCGCCGGGGGAAGGCGACCACGGGACGTGTCGGGTTGATCATCCGGTCCGCGGCCGCGGCGCTGCCCGTGTAGTGGTCGAACATCCGTCGGCGGATGTCATTGCGCTCGGTCGGGCTGAGTTCGCTGTCCGCCGACTCCGCGGCGTACAGGTGGATCAGGTCGTGCAGCTGGATGCGGCCCTCGGGCGTGGGTGTGGCCAGGTGCGCCGAGACCAGCTCGTGCACGGCCCGGCCGGCGGCCTCCGGTGACAGATCCGCCAGACAGGCGGCCGCCTGCGGCGAGATCGACGGCGCGGGATGCAGACCGAGGGCGGCGAAGAGCCGTGCGGTGGTCGGGCCCAGCAGCCGCTGCGACCAGGAGAACGCTTCGCGCAGGCCGGTCGCGGACTCGGCGAGGTCCAGCGCCGCCAGTCTGGTCCGGGCGTCGCTCAGGCGGGCCACCAGGCCGGCCGTGGCCAGGTCGGGCTCCAGGGACAGGCGGGCCGCCACGATCGCCAGCGCCAGTGGCAGGCCGGCGCACGCCTCCGCCACGGCCTTGAACTGCTGGTACTCGTCCGCGACGCGGTCCGCTCCGAGCCGGCGCCGGAACAGGCCGACGGCCTCGTCGTCGCCCAGCGGACCCAGCCGGACCGGCCGGGCGCCGCCGGTGGCCACCAGGTCCGCCAGCCGGCTCCGGCTGGTGACCACCGTCAGGCAGCTGGCGCCGCCCGGGAGCAGGTCTTTGACTTGCGCGCTGCCGGCGGCGTTGTCCAGCACCACGAGCATCCGCTTCTCGGCGGTGTGGGTGCGGTAGAGCGCCGCCCGGGAAGCGAAGTCGGCAGGGATCCGGCCGCTGGAAACGCCCAGAGCGTGCAGGAACCCGGCGAGCACGTCCGCCGGCGCGACGGGCCCGCCGCCGGCGGAGAATCCGTGGAGGTCCACGTACAGCTGGCCGTCCGGGAAGTCCTCGACGATCCGGTGCGACCAGGCCAGGGCCAGCGCCGTCTTGCCGATACCGCCGGGCCCGACGACGGCGAGGACCGTGTCGCCGCTCGTCCTGGCTCCGAACAACTCCGCGGTCTCGGCGTCGCGTCCGACGAAGAACCGGGGTGCCGCCGGAAGCTGCCGGGGCGGCGGCTCCGAGAGCTGCGATTCAGTGGGCGGCAGGGAACCATCACCACTGTCCGGGCCCGGAGTGCGCGGAATGGGCATGGCATCGGCGATGTCCGGGGCGGCCTCGCGAGACGTCGGCGACGTCGGCGGTATCAACGTCGGCTCCGACCTCGACGTCGGCTCCGCCCTCAACGTCGGCTCCGCCCTCGCCGAACCGCCACGGCCTTCGGCAGCGAGGATCCGCTGCTGCGTGCGCTGAGCCCGAGCGCTCGGCTCGATGCCCAGCCGATCGACAAGGGTACGCCGAAGCGCCTGGAAGACCTCCAGCGCTTCGGCCCGGCCGCCGGCGCGGAACAGCGCCTCCATCAGCTGGACGTGGAAGGCCTCACGCAGCGGATACTGGTCGACCGCCTGCCTCAGCGCCGACACCAGTCCGTCGCCCTCCTCCCGTGCGAGCGCCGCTTCGAAACGCGCCTCCAACACCTCGACGTGCACCTCGACCAGCTGCCTGACATACGGCTGCAGCGCCTCGATCGGCGCGTCGGACAGCGGGACGGCGCGCCACAGGGCCAGGGCGTCCGAGGCCAGGCGCAGCACCAAGGCCCAGTCGCCGTCGGCTCGCGCTTTTCCGACGCCCCGGGCCTGCTCTGTGAAGGCCACGGTGTCGAGCTCACCGTCGTACACGCGGATCTGGTAGCCCGCGCGGACGGTGGACACCCGGGCGGACCCCGCGGCACCGAGCAGACGGCGCAGCCGGGTGACATGGTTGTGCAAGGACGCGGTCGCGCTGGGCGGCGGGGCCTCGCCCCACAGGACGCGCTGAATGGTGCCCAGCGCCACCGGCCGCCCGGGGTTGAAGAGCAGGACCGCCAGCAGGGCGCGCAGCTTCGGGCTCTGGACGGACACCGGCTCGCCGTCGACCTGGATTCGCAGCGGACCGAGGAGATCGAATCGCATCGCCGCGCCCCTCCCCCGTGCGCGAGAGCCGCCTTTGGAGCGCGTTCATCCGATGGGTCCGTGGGCCCCGCGCCGGTACGGATCGTAGCATCCTTACATGCAATCGGGAAGATCCCTGATTTGCTACGTAAGAACTCGGGTTCGTTCCAGCCGACGTCCGCGAGACGCGAAACGGCGGAGCGTCCGAAGACGCCCCGCCGTTGGTTCCGATACCCCTGTGTCCACTAACCCTTCACTAGATGCTGAATGCGTAATCGGCCACGTCGTTCGCGAAGCGCGTCGCCACGGCCCCGGCGACGGTCGCCGGGTCGGTGCTCCCCGCTCCCGCGACGGCTCCTGCGAAGTCCTCGACTCCGTCGATGGCGCCGATCTTGCCGGACAGCAGGTCGCTGTTCAGCGTGAGGCGGGCTCGCTCTCTGGGATCGGACGAGGCCCACCCTTGGGACGGCACGGTCTCGATCAGTACCGTGACCGTGGCGTCGCCGTTCGGGCTCTTGTACTGCTTCAAGCCCGTCTTCAGGTCGGTGACCAGAGCCTGGAGGTTGGTCTCCACGACGGCCGGGGTGTCGCCGTGGGCCAGGTCGACCGCGCCGAGGGACAGCACCACGGTGCGCAGGTTCGGCTCGTCCAGCGCGGAGGCGTTCAGCAGGTTTCCGGCCTGCAGGTCCGCGCCGGCGCCGGCGGCCAGGATCGCCACGTCGCCGGCGGGCAGCGCCTGCTGGAACGCTTCGACGTCGGCGATGTCGCCGGACCAGTAGTCGCCATGGGTGCCGTTCCAGATGGAGCGCCCGACGGCCAGCGGGCCGGCGGCCCGGAAACCGTGGGCCTGGCCGCTGGCGGCGAGCTTGCCGTTGACGTACAGCTTGATACTGCCGGCCGCCGCGTCGTAAACGGCGGTCAGGTGCGTCCAGGTGTTGAGTTGGGCGGCGTTGGACTGGGCGGCGATGATCGTGCCGCCCGGGTTGACCATGTCGGCGGAAGGCATGAACACCCACCACGTGTTGCCGCTGCCGGTGTAAGCGGCGGCGCTGTAGCCGATCATGAATGACGACGTCGTGGTGCCCTCGGTGGCGACCACCTCGCTGTTGCCGCTGGGGAGCTGGGTCGCCTTCGCCCAGGCCGAGATGGTGAAGCTCTGCGAGGTGTCGATCACCGGGCCGCTGGTCGCGGCCGCGGCACCGCCGTTGAACACCGCCGAGCCGGTGGTGCTGGTCGGGTGGTCGCTCGTCGACCAGGTGGTGCCCGACATCGTCAGGGGACTGTTACCGAGCAGGTCTGCGCCGGTGGCACCGGAGCCGTCGGACAACCGCCACCAGTTGTGCAGTCGCTGTCCCAGCGAGTTGGCCGCGCCGGCCGCCCCGGCCGTTGCGGTCGACAGGTCGACGACCCCGCCCGGCGAGGCGACGCCGGCCGTGTTCAGCGCGCCCGGCAGATCGTCGACCCAGCTCGGTGCCGTGCCCGACGCGCTCAGCGAATTCGCGTCGCCGAGCACTGCGACCGTGCCCTGCGTGGTGTCGGTGGAGGTGACGTCGACGCCGGACAGGAAGTACCAGCCCTTCGCCGCGGTCGCCAGCGGAGTCCAGGTCGCCGAGGCCCCGGTGGCCTCCGCGGTCTGGTCGCCGGCGGCGGTGTAGCCGACGGCTGCGGCCTGCGGCGACTGCGGGGCGGCGGCAGCACCGGCGGCGAGGTACAGGCTGACCGACAGGTTGCCGGTCCCGCCGAGCGCCGACACCGGGATCGGGTCGCTCAGGACCTCGGCACCGGGCTGGATCGTCACCGACCGGTTGCCGACGCCGCCGAAGGTCAGCGGCACCACGGTCCTGACTCCGGCTCCGGTGCCGCCCGCCAGCGCCGCCGTGGCGGTGGTGACGGTCACCGGCGACGGATCGAACCGGTTGCCCAGCCGCACGCGGAGCTTGGTGTCCGGCGGGGTGCCGGCGCCCGAGCCGTATGTGCTCAGCGGCACGGTCTGGCGAATGGTCTGGCCGTTGAACAGCGGGCCCCCGGAGGCGGTGGCACCGGTGGTGGGAACCGTGGCCCAGCCCCCGATCCACGACCTGCCGAAGTCCGACAGCGGCCACACGCCGGCCGGCGTGGTCGACGCCGTCGGCGCCGGGGACGTGAACAACGAGGTGGCGTCGGCGGTGGTCAACGCACGCTGATACACCTGGACGTCGGAGATCGAACCCAGCCACGGGTTGACCGCGGCGCCGTTCCACCAGCCGCGGCCGATCGCCATGATCCCGGTGGAGGGCATGGCGCCGGTGTAGGCGGCGGTGTTCTGCAGGGCGCCGTTGACGTACAACGCGAGCGTGCCCGCGGTGGCGTCGTAGACGCCCACGAGATGTGTCCACGCCCCCACCGTCGGAGCAGCCTGCGACTGCGCCCCGTTACCCGCCGCGTTGGCGACGTCGGTGGTGGAGCGGTCGAACGACCAGCGGTCGACATCGGGGTTGTACTCAAGGTAGTAGCCGCCGACGTTCGTGCCCTGCTGCACCACCGCGGTCTGCCACACACCGGCCGGCTTCGCCTGGAGCTTCACCCAGGCCGACACGGTGAAGCTCTTGGCGGTGTCGAGCACCGGACCGGCGGTCCGCAGGTCGCCGCCGGTCCCGTCGAAGACCGCCGAACCGCCGGTGGCCGCCGAACTGCCGTGGTCCGGGGCGAACCCGACGTATCCCTTCGAGGCCAGCGGGTGGTTGCCGCCGCTGATGTCGGCGCTGGTCGAGGCGTTCGCCGAGGCCGCCGGACGGACGCCGACCGCCAGCACGTGCAGCGCGGTCGGGCAGGTGCCCGGGACCAGGGTGGTGCCGTAGTTCGGCAGCGTGATGCTCTGCAGCGTGGCCCCGGGGTCGGCCGGGAGCACGAGCAGGTAGATCCGCGTCGCGGACGACACCTTGCCGCCGGCGGCGTTGAAGTACGCCGGCGAGTAGGCCGCCGTCTGGCTCGTGCCGGAGACCCAGTCCCCGACCGGCGAGGTGGTGGGGTGGTCGGCGACCGGGCCGGTGGCGCTGTAGGTCACGGTCGCGGTGGACTGGGGAGTGGTGCCGCAGGTGCTGGCGACGAGCAGGCCTACGGCGGCGGCCGGCACCTGCTGGCTCCGGTCCAGGGTGATGGTCTGCCCCATCGCCACCACGTTGTCGTTCCCCGCCGCGTTCGCGGTCGGCATGGTGAAGGTGAAGCCTGAGGTGGTGAACGTCGTGCCGGTACCCAGGCCGGCCGCGGCCATCGCCTGCTTGGACAGCGAGTAGCCGGTACCGGTCGTGCCGCCGACGTCACCGTCGGCGGAGCGGGAGCCGTAGTCGAGGTTCGCCGCCCCCGGTGCCGAGTCGTCGCTGATGCCGTGGTCGTCCATCGCGGCCGAGAAGCTCGAGAAGGTGACGTTGTTGATCGGCACGGCCTTGATGTAGTCCACACCGGCCTGGTACTGCTGTTTGCTGGCGCTGTTGGCGGTAGCCGGGTTGGTGCCGACCACCGTGAGGGTCAGCGTGTGCGGACCCGGACCGAGCCGCATACCGCTGTTCAGGAGCACGGACGTCACCGTCGGCGAGTAGGCGTCGAACGGCTGGCCGTCGGTCCCGGCGAGGACGTTGCCGTCGACGTCGATCCGTAGTCGGCCGTAGTCCGTGGCCTTGGTCAGCCCGATGCCCAGGGCGTAGTCGGCGTCCAGGGAAGTGTTGAAGGTCATCGAGTACTTGTCGCCGACCTCGTGGCCCGTGAAGATGACCTGTGCCCCGCCGGACCACAGTGCGGTGTTGCCCCAGTTCTGCACCGCGGTGGTGGGTGCCGTGGCAGTCCCGGGGGCGGAGGCCCCGAGCGTCACCGACTTGCCGTCCTCGGCCTCGAACTTCGTCTGGCTCACGTTGTAGTTCGGGGAGATGAAGAACTCGTACCGCTGGGCGTTGGCCGACATGTTGTGGGCGGCGTCGAAGCTCTTCACGTACAGCGTGTGGTGCCCGACGGCCAGGCCCGCGGGCAGCGACAGCTGCGCCGTGCCGCCGGAATCGGAGACCAGACCGTAGGTCGCGCCGCCGGACTGGGACTGGCTGTTGTAGTTGCACACGTTGCTGGCGACGCTGTTGACGGTGCCGCCGGAGTCGAACGCGTAGGAGTAGCCCACGGTGTTGCCGTTGCCGGCGTTCCCCAGGACGAACTGTCCGCCGGTGTTCTGCGGCGCGCCCCAGACCGGGTTGTTGTTCAGATCCGCCTGGAAGTCGTGGCTCACCACTGACGGCGTGGGCATCGCCTCGTTGAGCACGGTGAAGTTGTGCCAGCCGGCATTCGCGATGGAGTTGCTGTAGTTGGCGTCGCTGTCACCGCTGGCGCCGGTGTAGGCCCACGAGGGCGGCGCCGGGTCGTTCTGCGGCACGTTCTCCACCGTCGCCCGGAAGCTGTAGTTGCCGTTGGGGAAGGTGCCGTAGTTCGTCGGCCACCAGGTGTACGCGCCCGAAGGGTTCTGCTCGGGGGCGTAGTTCCAGTTCCACGACATCCGGCTGCCGCTGGCCTGCCACACCTCGAACCAGTACTTCAGCGGCAGGGCGGAGGGGTTGTTGTCCCAGGACTGCGCGCCGACCCAGAAGTTCGTCGAGTTGCTGACGTAGTTCGTGCCGTTGCAGTTGAACTCGCCGCCGACCGAGAGGTTGGTCGTCCCCTGCGGCGGAAAGTCGTAGTCGATGTCCAGGTGCGGGTTGTTCGCGAACCGCTTCCACTGCAGGGCGGCGTTCTCGTTGTCGGCGTGCAGCCCGAGGGTGAGCGAGGTCCACCCGTAGTTGATCGCGTCCTGGACGCCGCCGGCGATGTTGAACGGGACCGCCGCGGAGTTCTTGGAGCAGGCGGAGTTGCCGCCGCCGTCCGACCACTGCTGGTCGAGCTGACGGCCCAGCGGCCCGGGGTACCGGGTGTTGCCGTCCACCCAGCCGGATTCGTTGATGTCCGTCGGCTCGCTGTTGCAGTCCGCGTCATGGGTCTGGGTGGCCCAGAACGTGGCGCTCGTCAGGTTCGCTTTGACGCCGTTGCGCGGCGCGATCCCGGAGACGTCCATGTCGAAGTACGTGCGCTGGATGTCGTAGTTGCAGGTGGACCAGCCGCAGTACCCGACCCGCGCGTCCTGCGTGCTGTCGTTGAAGGTGTTGTATCCCTTGTTGGAGACGGTGACCCAGTACGCGCTCCCGCCGGTGAACCAGGGGTCGATGAACAGGGGGTAGCGCACGGCCGGGCCGGTCAGAGCCGAGCCCGGGACCGTCAGCGCCACGTCGTAGTCCTGGGTCTTGGCCGCGGCCGAGGCGGTTCGCGCCGGCTTGGCGCTGACGTCCACCTTGGTGACGTGCCCGGAGCCGGGGTCGGTGGCCGACGGGGTGTCGCCGCCTTGCGGGGCGATCGCCGAGTCCCACATGGTCGCCGGCGAGGAGCGGAACACCTCCTTGCCGGCACCGTCGAGCGCCGACAGCGTGTCGTCGTCGTTGGCGCGCACCGTCAGGTTCGTGCCCGTGGCGAGGAGCCGGATCGTCTTCAGCGCCGGGTCGGCCGCCGCCTGCGCGTCGTGGACCACCAGGACCTCGGTGTACGAATCAGAGGTCGCGGTCAGCTTCAGGTCGACGCCGGGAAGCACGTTCGGGTAGGTGGCGCTGGGGCCCTCCAGCACAGGGGCCGGCAGGGCCGAGGGCCAGGACAGGTCCAGGCGCTGGTCGCCGTGCGTCAGGGTGACGGCGGGGCCGCTGCCGCCGCCGGAGAACACCGCCGTGCCGGCGGCCGCCTTCGGTGCGACGCTGCCGTCGGACCGGCGCACCAGCGTGGTGTCGACGGCGGTCCAGGCGCCCTTCTGCTGGACCCGCACCGGGTGCACGTAGCTCTCGAAATGCAGCGTCCCGTCCGGCTTCACCAGCACCCGGCTGGTCTCGGAGGTGAGCGAGGGGACCTCGACCTCCTTGCCGGTGTGCTTGGCCCGGTCCGCCGCCGCCGGCGCGTCCGGCGCGACTGCTGCCGCGGAACTCGCCTTCGCGGCCGCGGCGGGGGGCGCGGGCGGAGGCGTGGTGGTCGAGTGGTGGTCAGGACTCTGGGATTTCGGCACCGGTGACGCGGCCGGGGACGGCGACGGCGACGGGGCCGGTGTGGAGGGTGCCGCCGGGGCTGCGGACGCACCGGGGGCGGCCACGGCGATCGCGGTGACCGCCGCGGCCAGGCTCAGGCTCGTCCGGACCAGCCGCGTCCGGAGGGGACGTCTCATCTCGTCTGGTTCCTCAATGGTTTGATAAAGCGCGAAGCCGAGGAGCAGTCGGCGGCTCAGGCTAACCGCAGCGGGCGAGTATCCGGATCACGGAACGATGAAATTCACCAACCGGGCTCCAACAATGCGCCAACCGCACGTCGGAAAGGTGTCGGAAACGGGTGGCACGCGCACCTTTCGGTGCGTTGCCCGGCCGAAACGGCCGCCGTTAGCATCCGCCGTGCCGCACGTCGAATGACGTCTTTCCCAATACCTCAAGGTCAGGAAGTCTCGTGGCACTTTCTCGTTCCCGACGCTCGCGGGCAGCCGCGGCCGGCGTCGCCGCCGTGCTCGCGTTCGCCGTGAGTCCGTACATTCCCGCCCGCGCGGCCGCCGGCCATGTGACGCGGCCCGAACCACCGCCCGAACACCGCGCGGCCGCGACCCCCTTCGTCCCCCAGGACCACCGTGCGGCCCTGATCAAGGGCGGCCAGCCCGGCGGCGGTCCCCGGGCGGCGGCTTGGCCCGCCCCGGCCGCCGCCGACGTCCCGCTGCTGTCCGGCGCCGCCACCTCGGCCACCACCTCGGCCACCACCTCGGCCACCACCTCGACCGCGGCGTCCACGCTGCCCATCACGGTGCACGCGACGGCCCCTCACGCCGCCGCCACCGCGACCACCGCCGGCGGCGCCGCGCCGACCGTGCACCTCGAACTGCACGACCAGGCGACGGCCGCGAAGGCCGGGGTGTCAGGGGTCATGTTCTCGCTCACCCCGAACCAGGCCGGCGCGGCCGGCGGCCTGGAGGCCACGGTCGACTACTCGACGTTCCGGGACGCGGTCGGCGCCGGCTTCGGCGACCGGCTGCGCCTGGTGCGGCTGCCGGCCTGCGCGCTGACCACGCCGACGATCGCCGCCTGCCAGGTCCAGACGCCGATCCCGGGCGCGGAGAACGACCCGGTGCGGCACACTCTCACCGCACGGCTGGACCCGGCCACACCGAAGGCCACGGCCCCGAGCGGAGCCGCCTCGACAGCGGAGGCGACGACGGTGCTGGCCGCGACGGCCGGCAGCTCCGGCTCCAGCGGCAGCTTCACCGCCACCTCACTGGCCCCGACCGGCACCTGGTCCGTGGCCGGCAACACCGGCGGCTTCGACTACACCTACCCGATCGCGCTGCCCCCGTCGGCCTCGGGCTCGGCCCCGAACATCGCCCTGGACTACTCCTCCGATCAGGTCGACGGCCGTACCGGCGCGACCAACAACCAGTCCTCCTGGATCGGTGAGGGCTGGGACTACACGCCGGGTTACGTCGAGCGGACCTACCGTCCCTGTTCCAGCCTCACCGATCTGCCGACCGCGTCGCAGACCGGGGACCTGTGCTGGGCCGGCCAGCTCCTCATGCTGAACCTGAACGGCCGCTCGATCCCGTTGGTCTACGACGACGCCACGCACACTCTGCACGAGCAGTCGGACGCCGGAGACCGGGTGGAGATGCTCACCGGCGCTTCGAACGGCGCGCGGAACGGCGAGTACTTCAAGGTCACCACCCCGGACGGCACCCAGTACTTCTTCGGGCGGAACGGCGGCCCCGGTGCCGGAGCCACGAACTCGGCCTGGACCGCCCCGGTTTACGGCGGGCATTCCGGGGATCCCTGTTATTCGGCGTCGGGATTCTCGGCGTCGTCCTGCACGCAGGCGTGGCGCTGGAATCTCGATTTCGTCGAAGACGTCCACGGCAACGCGACGATGTACTACTACTCGACAGAGTCGAATTACTACGGAGCAAATGGTTCCACGACCGGTGTCGGCTATATACGAGGCGGATATCTGAACCGCATCGACTACGGTCTGCGGGACGAGAACGGAACAGTGTACGGCTCGGCCGCACCCGACCAGGTGACGTTCACCCTCGCCGAGCGGTGCCTGCCGACGTCCTCGTTCTCCTGCGACCCCGCGCAGATGACCACAGCCAACTCCGCGAAGTGGCCGGACGTGCCGGTGGACCAGAAGTGCGACAGCGGCGCGGTGTGCAACACGCACTCCCCGACCTTCTGGAGCACCAAGCGGCTGACGGACATCACGACGCAGTATGCGAACGGTTCCGGCGGTTACACCAAGGTCGACTCCTACGACCTGGGCCAGACATTCCCCACCGACGCCGATCCCGAACTGTGGATGAACTCGGTGACCCGGACTGGCTACGACGGCGACGGCACCGCGCTCAGCCTGCTGCCCACCCAGTTCTACGGGCTGGCGATGGTGAACCGGGCCCCGGGCTACAACAGCCTGCCATCGATGCCGCACTGGCGCCTCACCTCGGTGACCACCGACACCGGCTCGATCGTGAACATCACGTACAGCACCAAGTGCTCGACGAGCACCATCCCGTCCGACCCGTCGCAGAACACCTCCCAGTGCATGCCGACGTACTGGACTCCCCCATCCTTCTACTCCCCCGTCTTCGACTACTTCGACAAGTACATGACGACCGAAGTCGACGGGCTCGACCCGAGCGGCCTGACCCCGCCGAAGAAGACCGCGTACGTCTATGTCGGCAACCCCGCCTGGCACCATGACGACAACGAGCTCGTCAAGCCCTCCGACCGCACCTGGGGCCAGTTCCGCGGGTACGGCGAGGTGGACGTCAAGACCGGTGACACGTCGGCCGGCGAGACGCTCACCGACAACGTGACAACGTACTTCCGCGGCATGAACGGCGACACCCTGCCGAACAACGGCACCCGCAGCGCCACCCTCACCGACTCCTTGGGCGAGGTCGTCAACGACGACAACGCCCTGGCCGGCCAGGTCTTCGAGACGACCGCGGACAACGGCGACGGCGGCGCGCGCCTGACCCGGACCATCACCACCCCCTCGATCATCGCCACGACCGCCACCCGCGCCCGCACGGGGCTGCCGGCGCTGACCGCGACGATCGTGAAGACGACCAAGCAGACCGCCGTGACCGACCTGGCGGCCGGCGGCACGCACTCGACCAGCACGATTAGCACCTACGACTCGGCGGGCCGGGTCGTCAGTGCCGACGCGACCGGCGACGGCGTCCCGGAGCTGTGCACCGAGACGTCCTACGCGGACAACACCACGGCGTGGATCCGGGACCATGTCGCCGAGACCATCACCAGCACGCAGGCCTGCCCGCCGACCGGTACGGCGCAGACCCCGGTGCGGGCCGACGCCCGGAACTTCTACGACGGCTCGGGCACGCTGGGCTCGCTGCCCGGTCCCGGCAGCCTGACGCGGACCGACAGGCTCAACACGTCGGGCTGGTTCACCGACACAACCAGCACCTACGACGCCTCGGGCCGGGTCCTGGCCACCACCGACGCGCTGGGCAACGTGACGTCGAAGGCTTACACCCCGGCCGACGGCGGCGTGCTCACCGGCATCGTGGAGACCAACGCCCTGAGGCAGCACCGGACGACGGTGATCGACCCCGCCCGGGGCACCACCACGTCGAGCACCGACGTCGCCGGGCACGTCAGCAGCGCGACCTTCGACCCGCTGGGCCGGATCACGCAGGTCTGGAAGCCCGGCCGCACCCAGGGCCAGGACACCCCGAACACCACTTACAGCTATCTGGTCCGGGCTCAGAGCCCAGACGCGGTGACCGAGAACGACCTGGTCGACTACGGCACCGGGACGAGCTACGTGCCGACGGTGACGCTGTACGACGCGCTGGGACGCAAGGTCCAGACCCAGACCGCGGCCGAGAACGGCGGCTCGCAGATCACCGACACCTTCTACGACGGCCACGGCTGGACGACGGCCACCGACAATCACACCCTGATCGCCGCGCTGCCCGGCACCACCGTGCAGCAGGTGGCGGCGAGCGCCGTCGACGACCGGACCGTGAACACCTTCGACGGCAGCGGGCGGATCGTCGGGACGTCCCGGTCCCGGGACGGTGTCGTGACCCAGACCACGAGGACGGTCTACGGCGGCGACCGGGTCACGACGTTCCCGCCCACCGGCGGCACCGTCTCGACCAAGATCGACGACTCCCGGGGCCGCGTCGTGGAACTGGACCAGTACACCAGCGCGCCGACCGTCACCGGCAGCGTCGTCAGCGGCGGCACCTCCACCGCGACGCAGTACACGAACGACGCGCTGGGGCACCTCGCGAAGGTGGTGTCCGGCGGGTCGACCTGGACGTTCACCACTGACCTGCTGGGCCGGCGGACTGCGCAGCAGACCCCGGACAACGGTACGGCGAGCTGGACGTACAACGACATCGGCGAGCTGTTGTCCACCACCGACGCCCGGGGCCAGACCCTGGCGTACTCCTACGACGCGCTGGGCCGCAAGACGGCCGAGTACTCCGGATCGACCAGCGGCCCGAAGCTCGCTTCCTGGCTGTACGACACGCTGCAGGCGGGCCGGCTGACCAACGAGGTCCGGTACACGAGCAGCGGTGCGTACGTCACCGGGACGACCGGCTATGACGGCCAGGGCAACGCCCAGGGCCAGCTGACCGTCGTGCCGGCCGGCGAGACCGGGATGGCCGGCCGGTACACGACCGCCTTCGGCTACAGCTCCACCGGTCTGCTGCTGACCACCACCCCGGCACCGATCGCCGGCATGCCCGGCGAGATGATCAGCACCAGCTACGACAGCCTCGGCCACGCTGTCGGGGTGAAGGGCACGTCGGTGACCGCCTCCCAGTCGCTCAGCGGCTACGGGCAGTCGGCACTGGTGACCTACGGCGGATCGACGAACAACGCCTGGCTGTCGTACACCTACGACGTCCAGACGCTGACCCCGACGGACGTGAACCTGAGCGTCCAGACCGCGACCGCGCAGGCCGACGACACCTCGTACACCTACAGCCCCGACGGCCAGGTCACATCCGTCAAGGACACGCAGGGCCCGAACGGTTCGCCGGTGGACGACCAGTGCTACGGCTACGACGCGCTCGGCCACCTGAACCAGGCCTGGACCAGCGCGACGGCCGACTGTTCGCGGAACCCTGCGACGGCTGGCGCGACAGCGGTCGGGGGCCCGGCCCCGTACTGGTCCGCGTGGTCCTTCGACGGCTCCGGCGACCGGACGTCGCAGACCTCCTACGCGGTCCCCGGCGGCCAGAGCACCGACCGGACCACCGCTTACACCTACAACAACGCCGCCGGCGGGCACAGCCTGGCCGGCACCACCGGCGGGCCCGGCGGCCCGACCGGCTACCAGTACGACGCCGCCGGCAACACCGTCGCCCGGAGCCTGCCGGGCGGGAACCAGACGCTGACCTGGAACGAGGAGGGCAAGGCGGCGACCGCCACGACGCCGGCGGGCACCACCACCTGGATCGACAACGCTGACGGCGCCGAACTCGTACGCCGCGACCCCAGCTCCACGACGCTGGACCTGCCCGGCCAGGAGGTGACCCGGGACGGCCTGACCGGGACCGTATCCACCAAGCGGTACTACTCCCTCGGCAGCCTGCTGATCGCCGTCTCCGACGGCACCACAGCCGGGACCCAGTACCTGGTCGGCGACCAGCACGGCACCCAGCAGCTCGCGGTGAACACCACCACGCTGGCCGTGACCCGGCGGTCCACGGACCCCTATGGCAACCCGCGAGGCACGGTCACCGGCGGGGCGTGGCCGGACGGCCACGGTTTCCTGAACATGCCGGTCAGCACCGGGACCGGGCTGGTCGACGTCGGCGCCCGCGAGTACGACCCCACCATCGGCAGGTTCATCAGCGTCGACCCCCGGCTCGACATGCTCGATCCGCAGTCGATGACGGGGTACTCCTACGCCGACAACACGCCGACCACGGGGAGTGATCCCAGCGGGCTGATGTACGAGGGCGACGCCGGCGGCGCGTTCGGCCCGGTCTCCGACAACGGCGACGGAGCGGGCTGCGGGTGCGACGACTGGTGGAACGACCCGGCGATGAACACACCCGTGGCTTCCGGCGGCTCGTCGGACACCCCCGGCAAGAGCAGCCAGGACACCGGCAGCCCGAGCTCACCGCAGTACATCGTGATCGGGACCCGGGGCTCCGGGGAGGGCAAGTCAGGCTACGGCCAGCCCGTGGGAGTCTTCGTCGACGACCTGAGGAACCAGCTGGCCGCGGCCGGCCTGTCGAACGTGCTCTACATGGCCAACCCGTATCCGGCGGTCGCGGTCCTGGGCCCGGCCGGGATCGGGGCGGCTACCCGCACTCCCGGCCCCTACTCCACATCCGTGGCTCTGGGCGAGGCGTGGCTGAGCAATGAGATCGCCATCGAGGAACGCGACCACCCGAACGCCAAGATCATCCTGGCCGGCTACAGCCAGGGCGCCGAGGTGACCGCGGACGTGTACCAGAAGCTGTCCACAGGGGAGAAGAGCGGCGTGCTCGGCATGGCGTTGTTCGGCGACCCGAAGTTCAACCAGGACTCCCAAGGAGGCCGCAGTGACTACGCGGACTATGCCCATGGCGGGCGGGGCAAGCGACCGGCGTACAGCCCCGAGGAGAGCAAGCACATCATGTCCTACTGCAACCACGGAGACATCGTCTGTCAGGGGATGCGGGACAAGATGCTGAATCTGGGCCCGCTGCACATACCGTTCACCATTCCGAACAAGAATGTGGACCCCACGTTCGGACCGCACTTCGATTACGACACGGCAGCCGCGCAGGCCTCGACTGAGGTGAATCAGTGGATCATGGACGACCTGCGCTGATCGGCAACTGATACCGAGCAGTTCGCTGTCGGCCGCCCTGGGTTCCCTTCCCAGGGCGGCCGGCCCCACCCGCGGCTGCTGGACAAGGTCGCCGTCGCGGCACCGACGGCGACCAAGGCCTGGGTGGACTCCGGATTCAAGGATGATGTCGCGATTCACGGGGCGCTGCTTGGCATCGACGTGAACAGCAACGGCACAGTCACCGGGGTCCAGTCCGGACTCCGCCTGGACGTGACCGGAGCCAGTACGGCCAGCGGCGCCCTGGTGGAGCTGTGGACCTGCAACGACCAGAGCAGCCAGCAGTGGAAGCTCGGGTGATCGTGGCGGACTTCGCCCGCTGAGACACGACGTCGGGCCGGCGCGCTCCCGCGGGTCGGTCCGACGGCTGTCGTCAGCGGGTACGGTCATGCTGTGGCAGCCGGAGGTTTGCTCCGCTGGATGCCCAGATATGGTTGTATGGGATACAACGTTCTCGCACGGCGGGTCGGAGCACGGGGTCGGGGGACCGATGATCACACTGTCCACGGACGGTCTGCCGTTCGACGAGCGCTTCGGCTGGTACCGCGAGCTGGTGAATCACAGCTACGCGCCGTCACGTCTCACCTGCGATGAACCGGACCGGTTCCGGATGTCGGCGACACAGGTGGCCGTCGCCGACGTCGAGGTCAACGCGGTGGCCCTCACCCCGGTTCGCTCCGGGCGCACTGCCGCGCTGATCAGGCGGTCCGATCCCGAATGTCTCGTGATCGCCACCGTGCTCGGAGGCACCTTCGGGATCGCCCGCGCAGGGGGTGCGGAAGCCCTGGCGAGGCGAGGCGACATCGTGGTCTACGACACTTCCCGTCCTTACGCCGCCGCGACGACCGGGGATGCCGAAATGATCGTCACGATGGTGCCGCGCGCCTCGATTCGGCTCAACGGCCTGGATCGCCTGCTCGGCCGGCGTCTCCCGGCGAACGACGCCGCCGCCGCCGTGCTCAGGTCGTATCTGCAGGGGCTCGTCGACCACGCGGCCGGCTGGCAGCCGGCAGACGGCCCCCGGCTGGCCGGCGCCGTTCAGGACCTGACCTCGGTGTTCCTGGCCCGCAGCTTGGGGACCGAGCGGCAACTGCCGTCGGAATCCCGGACGCAGGCGTTGATCGGCCGCATCTATCGCTACGTCGAACATCACATCGCCGATCCGTGGCTGGGCCCGCGCCGGATCGCCGCGGCCCACCACATCTCGGTCCGCTATCTGCACCGGATCTTCGAGTCACAGGGCATCACGGTCCACGCCTACGTCAGGGAACGGCGTCTGGAACTGTCCTGCCGCGACTTGCTGGATCCGGGGCTGCCGGTTGCTGCGATCGCCGCCCGGCATGGGTTCGCCAGCGCTTCCAGCTTCACCCGGGTCTTCCGGACCGCCTACGGCATGACGCCCAGCGAGTACCGGGATCGCCGGCCTCGGCACAGCTTGACGAGCGGCTGATCCACCCCGGCAGAACGCGGACCTCCGGCCGGATCACCTCACCGCGGACTGATCGGCGGGGGTTGATTCGACCGGAAGTCGCGGGCGCTCGGCAGAGTGCTCTTACGGACAGCGCTGCCACCGAATGGCGCTACTGCCAGCTTGTGGCGTCACCCTGCTGGTTGAGGTACACGCTGTCGCCGGCGTGGCCATCACTGTTGACCGAGAACTGTGCATCCTCCGTGCCGATGTTGTAGTAGCCACCGCTGCCGGTGACGCTGAACCTCTGGGCACCGGTGCCGTTGCAGGAGAAGACCCACAGACTCTGGCCCTGTGTGTAGTTGCTGTACGGCACGTCCAGGCACAGGCCCAGGTTGTACGACGGGTGGAAGTACCAGCCGCCCTCCCGGGCACGCTCCAGGCACCAGTGCTGGTTGGCATGGCCGTTGTAGTACCAGGTGACGACGCGGGTGCCGGAGCCTCCGCTGCCGGAGACGTCAAGGTACAGGCTTCCGTTGCGCCAGGTGTCGTTCTGCTCGCAGCGGTAATCGGCCGGGGACGCCGGAGCCGCGGACGCCGGAGCCGCCGCGGCCAGCCCGAGACCGGTGATCGACGTCGTCGTCAGCACCGCCGCCAGCGCCCAGCGGGGCAGTTTCCTGTCAGAAGAAATCATGTCATCCCTTGTCAGTTGGTGTAGCCGCGGAGGTAGCTCCACGTGCACGAGCCGACGATGCCGTCCACGCCGCCACACAGGTGGTGGTGGCTCTGCAGCCACTCGACGGCGGTGAAGGTCTTGGACCCGAAGCTGCCGTCCACTGACAGCCAGTTGGGATAGTCGGTGTCCCGATTGATGAGGTCCTGAATCTCCATGACGGCGGCGGTGTTGCCGCTCCACTCCGCGATGGTGTCGCTGCCGGCGTAGTAGCCGCAGTACTCTCCGATGAGTTCCGCGTGCCCGCAGGGATTCGCCGAAGTGGCGGCCGCTTGTGCTGGGACAACGGCGAGCATGAACAGCAGACTGGCCGAGACGGCGACAGCGCTTGCCGCTGCCGCAAGACGCTTGTGCATGAGGCTCCCTCGCTGGTGGCAGACCGTACGATTTCGATCCTCGCGGAGCAATCCAGGGCCCGCCTTCACAGGCAGTGCACAGTGGTGTTCCGTGAGCGCACTGCGCCCCTCACGCGCTGGTGGCCATCGCGGTTGCGCGGCGCTTCGCGGGTCAACAGCCGCGAACCGCGCAGACGGCGCTTCACGCGACTTCTAATCCGATGGTCGCAGGTTCGAATCCTGCCGGGGGCACCTTCTGACCAGGCCTTTAGCCGCCTAGTCGTGAATGACAATCGCTATGTGCGACGCCTGAGCACCCGCTGGGCCACCTCACCAACCCCACACACCCCACCGGCACCACACCCGTGCCATATCTTCTGCATTTTCGTCGGCGTTGCTCGAAACCGGCCTGATCAGCGCCAGCAGGCATGCCTTCAGCCGGCCCCGAACGCGCCGCTTTTCCGGTTGTCCCAGCAGGCTGTCTCAGGCGGCCACCTTTCCCCGCCGCTACCGAGCCGATCTCCGACCGGCCAGAGCTCTTCATCGACGTGGACGGGCCAGATGGCATCGGCCGGCGAGAACCGCGTCGATGCTTGCCGCGCCCGGACGGATCCGGCGGGCTCGGCTTCCTTCTCGTCACATGCTTCGACCCCGGAGCTCGCCGGCCAGCCTCAGCTACCAGCCGCGCTGTGGCTTCCGCCGCCTTCATCGCCAACGCCGACAGCACGCTCACATACGTGTCAGCGGTGAGCACAATCGAGGAGTGCCCCAATTGGTCTGAGACCACCTTCAGGTCCACGCCGGCCTGCAGCGCCAACGACGCCGCGCCATGGCGCAGGTCGTGCAGCCGGATCGGCGGTAACCCGTGCTCAGCGGTCAGTTTCACCAAGCGTCGGTACAAATACTCCGAGGCCAGCGGCTGGCCATCGGCCCTAGTGAACACGAACTCAGACGGCACCACACTGCGGTCACGGCATTCCGCGTCCTGACATCGGCGATGCGTCTTCAACACCTTCACCGTCGTCGGATCCAGCGCCACCGCCCGCACCCTCGTCGGGCGTCTTCGGATCACCCTGCACAATCTCGCCGTCCCGCCGCTGCACCTGACGCGTGATAAAACACAAGCCGCGGTCCAGGTCCAGATCGCACCACCGCAGACCAGCGGCTTCACCTCGGCACAGGCCGCGCAGCGCGATCAGATGGAAGGCCGCATACATCCGGTCCTCTGCGACCGCGGCCAGGAACGTCGCAGTTTGAGTCGCCGTCCACACCGCGACCGAGGGCCGCTCACCGGTAGCCTTCCAATGCGCGATCAGGTCCTCGGTCCAGACCACCGCCCGCGGACGATGCCGCCGTGGCACCAAGTCACCGGAATGTGTGACGGCGAAACTTCTACCAATCGGCGAAACCCGCGCGAGCCAGCCGTCTGGCCGAGCCCAACGACGGACTCAGTCATCAACTTTCGGTTCAACATATCAGGCTTTGTGTCGTGCTACGGGGAGGAACGCTGGCTCTTGGGCAAGTCAGCAAGGCGAGTTTGGAGGCGGGTTACGTCCGCGCTCATGCCGAGACGCTGGTATATCTCGAGAGCCTCGCGCAGGTGTGTTGTGCCCTGGAGAGTTTCACCGGCTGTGAGATGGTGGTCGGCGATGCCTTCGAGGGAGATTGCTTCGTCGTCGGGTTTGTCGAATTCCCGGTTCATGGCCAGTGCCTGCTGGTAGAGGGCCAGGGCCCGGGAGCGGTCGCCGGTTGCGGATATGGCGGCGGCATAGTGGTTCGTCGCCCAGGCCTCACCGCTGCGGCTGCCGATTTCGCGGTAGATCTCCAGGGCACGGGTGAGGGCGTCGACGGACCCGGGATGGTGCCCGGTCTGCAGCCGCACGCGCCCCAGTTCGGTCAGGGCCGTGGCTTCACCGTTCCGGTGACCGATCTCGTGGAAGATCTCCAGAGCCTTGGTGAAGGTGCCGGTGGCTCCGGGGAAGTCCCCGGTCAGGAACTGCACACGCCCCAGCTCTGCCATGACGAAGGCCTCGCCGTTGCGGCCGCCAGTCTCACGGAAGATATCCAGGGCCCGGGTGAGAGTGTCATCGGCTCTGGGAAGGTCCCCGGTCAGGAACTGTACGCGTCCCAGTTCGAACAGGGCGTGGGCCTCGCCGCCGCGGTGGCCGAGGTCGCGGTAGATCTCCAGGGCCCGGGTGAGGACGTCGCCGGCCCCGGAGAAGTCCCCGATCTGTAGCCGTACCCGCCCGAGTGCGGTCAGGGCGTATGCCTCGCCGCTGTGGCTGCCGATCTCGCGGAAGATCCGCAGGGCCCCGGTCAGGGCGTCCGTAGCTCCGGGTTGGTCCCCGATCTGATACCGCGCGCGCCCCAGAGCGGACAGGGCGTGGGCTTCGCCGTTGCGGCTGTCGATCTCGCGGAAAATCTCCAGGGCCCGGGTGAGAGTGTCGACGGCCCCGAGGTAGTTCCCGATCTGCATCTGCACGCGTCCCAGGTCGGTGAGGGCGTGTGCTTCGCCGAGGCGGTTGCCGATGTCCCGCTGGACCTCCACGGCCCGAATGAGGGGTTCACCGGCGCTTTCGTAGTTCCCGGTCTGGTACCTCACGCGTCCCAGGTCGGTCAGCGCGGTGGCGTGGGCGGCGGGCCAGCCCCGGCGTTCGGCGGTCTCGGCCGCGATGCGGTGGACGTCCATGGCGCGGGACCAGGGGCCGTCGGTGTGGAGGATGTCGGCGAGCCCGGCGGCGAGGGCGACGGTACGGCCGTCGAGGCGGTGGGTGTGGGCGTGGGTGAAGGCGGCGTCGAGGTTCGGCTGTTCGGCGCGCAGCCAGGCACGGGCGGCGTCCGGATCGCCGAGGTCGGGCGCGTGGGCGGGGTTGGGTCCGGTCGGTTCGGGGCGCGGATAGCGGGCGATGGCATGGGAGACGGTCTGGGCGGTGTGCGCGTAGTAGTGCAGCAGGCAGTCGAGTGCGTGGTCGCGCACGGACCCGGGGTCCAGGGCCATGGCCTGGGTGTGGGCGTAGGCGCGGACCAGGTCGTGCATCCGGTACCGGCCCGGGGCCGGTTCGGCCAGCAGATGATGGTCGACCAGGCCCTGCAGGAGCCGCTCGGCCCGCGCCGGGGCGGTGCCCAGCAAGGCGGCGGCTGCGTAGGCGTCGATGTCGGGCCCGGGAGCCAGGCCCAGGCGGCGCAGCAGGTCTTGCTGGTCGCCGGCGAGGCTCTGATACGACAGGTCGAACATCGCCGACATGTCCCGCTCGCCGTCGGTGAACGAGCCCAGGTCCAGCGGCGCCGCACGCAGCTTGTCGGCCAGATGCCCCAGCGTCCAGGCAGGGCGGTGGCGGATCAGGGCCGCGGCGATGCGCAGGGCCAGCGGGAGGCATCCGCACAACTGGGCGATCTGCTGCCACCCCGGGTCATCGGCCGGTGCGCGGGTGGGCTCGACCAGGGCGCGTAGCACAGCGACTGCGTCGGTTTCCGGGAGCACGTCCAAGGCGACGGTACGGGCCTCGTCCAGGCCTTTGAGGCGTTTGCGGCTGGTGATCAGGACCAGGCATTCGCTGTTTCCTGGAATCAGAGGCCGTATCTGTGCTTCCGTGGCGGCGTTGTCCAGCAGAACCAGGGTTCTGGTGCCGGCCAGGCGTTCCCGGTAGAACGTGGCCCGGGCATCCAGTTCCGCGGGTATTTTTCCAGGCGGAACGCCAAGCGATGTCAGGAGGAGGTCCAGGGCGCCGGCGGGATCGCGCGGGGCCATGCCCTGGGTGTAGCCATGCAGGTCGAGGAACAACTGACCGTCCGGGAACCGGTCTGACAACAGGTGGGCGGCGCGTATGGCCAGGGCGGACTTGCCGACCCCGGCCATTCCGTCGATTGCCGAAATCACCACCGACCCGCAGTCCGGGATTTCGCCGGTCGCGCCGAGAATGGCGCGCAGCTCTGAGGCTCGGCCAGTGAACGTGGCCAGGTCCGCGGGCAACTGGCGGGGCACCCGCCCCGAGCCCCTGTCCTTGCCGTCGGCGTGCAGCGCTACGCATGCGGCCCGCCATCGGGCTACTGCTGGCGCGTCCAGCCCCAATGCACGGACGATCGCCACCACCAGATCGAGCTTCAAGCGACGCCGTCGGGGTTGGAAGAGATCGGTGAGTGTGGACTGCGAGACCGTCTGAGGCGGCACCAGCAGTGGACCGACGCGCTTGGCCAGCGTGCGGTACGACGGCGAGCCGGCCCATCGACGCAGTTGTTCGAGGAGCTCGATGAACTCGGCCAGGCTTCCCGCCTGTTCTGGGTCCGGCTGTATGCCGTTCCGAAGATCAACCATGCCCGCCTCACCCCCGCTGTTGATCACCTTGGCCAGATTGTAGGTGCCCGGACTTGCCCGGAAAACCTAGTCACCGCATCCCGCGCGCGGCGACGCTGAGACAGCAAGCGAATTCACCACTGTCGGGCGAGTCAATGGGCTTACGCCAGCTGACCGTGCTGGCCAGGGCGCTGGCGTGGCTGGGTTTACTGTGTTCGCGCTGGTGACGGGGCGGCTGTCTGCGGCCTTGATCGTCTGTCGGCGGGCCGTTCATCGGCCGCGCAATCTGATCGCCTGGTGTCGGCTCTCGGCCGCTCGACGATCCGGCTCTGTTTTGGGGAAAGCAACAAATGTCCGACGATCACCCTTCCTTCGGTCTCCTGGGGCCCCTGTCCGTCCGCGACGAGGCCGGCGCACACCCGATCCGTTCCTCGTACCAGCGGATCCTGCTCGCGGCCCTCCTGCTGCACGCCGACCGCCTGGTTTCGGTTGAGGAACTTGTCGCTCTGATCTGGGATGATGAGCCACCGGAGCGGCCTCGGCAGGCCCTGCAGAACCATGTGATGCGGATGCGGCAGCTGCTCGGTCCCCGGCTCGCCGAGCGCCTGCTCACGCTGCCCACCGGCTACCTCTTCCATTCCGAGGACGCCGAACTCGACATCCGCCGGTTCACCGAGGCGCGCATAGCCGGCCAGACCGCGGCCGCCGTCGGCGCCTGGGAGGATGCTCGGGACCAGCTCCATACCGCGCTGAGCCTGTGGCGAGGCGAGCCCTTGTCCGACATCGCGTCGACGAGACTACAGTCAGAGCACTGTGAGGCTCTGCGCCAGGAGCACCTGACAGTGCGGGAGCTCTGCGTCGACGCGGACATCAACCTGCAAAACTACACCGGGGCCGTTAAGGAACTCCGCGCTCTGACGATTGCGCATCCCTGGCGAGAGTCCCTGCACGCCAAGCTGATGATCGCGCTCTACGGCGCGGGGCGGCAGGCTGAGGCCCTGGCGGCCTTCCGTGACTTCCGCAGGAACCTTATTGAGGAACTCGGCATCGAGCCCGGTACCGAACTTCAGCTACTGCACCAGCGCATACTCGCGCAGGAACCTGTCCGATCGCTCTTGGACCGCGACGGGGAGCAGACCTTAGCAGCCGTGCAACCCGGCCCGGAAGGCCCGGTCGAGCTTCAGCTGTTTCCTGGGGCGTCAGCGGTCGAGCCGCGCCTCACAGCCGATCCACCGCAGAGGCGCGCGGCATCGGTATCGGGTCGCCAGCGCCACGAGCTCCGGCGCCGTCTCCCAGTTGGGGTCTACCTGGCCGTACTCGCCGCCTTCGTGGCCGGGGTTGCAGTGGGTCAACCGCTGTACGGACGCCCTGTGCACGATCAGGCCATCAGCGTGGAGGACCCCGAACCCGCCGTCGTGAAAGCGGGGCCCGATGGCGGGGGCGGGGTCAGATACGTGACACGTGTCGGCAGCGACAAGCAGATCATGTACACCACCAGTATCGAGGTACCGGTCGTGAACGAGGTGCCGGAAGGAGATGTCGTAGTCGTCTCCCTCGGCCTTACCGCCACCACCGACGGCCCGGTGACGGTGAAGGACACCGCAGGCAACACCTACACCAGGGTCGGCGACGTCATTGACGCCTACTGGCATCGTGCCGTGATCTACGCGGCATTCCATGCGCGGTCCTTGAAGACCGTCGACCGCGTCATCATCTCCTATCCACAGTCCAGCAAGTACCACATCGCCATAGACGCGTTCAGTGGTCTGTCTCGCGCCTCGGCCAGCGTCGCCGCCCCCAACACGTACGAGCACAACTCGGGATCGTTCACCACCAGCAGCACGCCTCTGTCCTGCGAGCCCGGCGACCTCCTGCTGGCCGTCGTCGCGACGAACTCCGGGCCGCCGCCGGTGCTGGCCCACGGATGGCAGACGCTGCCGCCGCTCAAGCTGTCGTCCTACCGGCTCACCACGGTGTTCCGCTACGTGACCGAGAGCGGGAAATGCGCGGTCACCGGAACGAATTCCACGGCGCAATGGGCGGCGACCGCCGTGGTGCTCCACCGCTGACGAACACTTCACCCGCCCGCATATCCGGCACCGCATCACGTGAAGGAGACCCAGTGGGGACAAGCCGCCGTCCCGATCATCGCACTCTCGGCAGGCGAACGGCTCGCGCAACCGCTCCGCTCCTGGCCGCAGCAATGGCTGGGGCCATCGCTGCGGCCAGCGCGCACGCCGTCACGACGACGATCTACGTGGGTGCGAGCGGCTGTTCAGACTCCGGTCCGGAACTCGACTCCAGGCCTACCTGGAGCTGCAAGCCGAGGCGCTGCGCCGCCCATGGCTTGCCGCCGTCCTGGACCCGATCGCAGCCTCCGGCCTGCCCGCGTTCGAGGCGGCGCAGCGCACAGCCGGCCTGCCGGTCACCCCGGCCCGCGCAGCCGTCGTGACGCTCGCGCTGCAAGCCGCGATCCCACAGCTCCTAGTCGCCGGCCCGGAAACCCTCGCAGCCACCGGCTTGACCGATATCGACGCATTCGTGCGCGGACTCCTCGACGCCGTCTACGACGACCGGTAAAGCTGCGTCTTCGCCACCCGGAGCGGTGGTATTGACATACTTGGTGTCCAGACCTGTGCTGCTACGCGTTGCGCAGGTTCGGTTCGCGAATGGCTCGCGCAACCTGGCCGTCGCCGCCACCCGATGAGAAGAAGACTGGTCGTGACGGTTCGGCCGAGTGGGTCGGTAACCGTCGGTTTTCTATTTGAACGCGACCAGAGAAGCTCCCCACTGGGCGGTCGTGGCTCCCGCTGCGTTGAAGCTTCCCGGCCCCACCACCCGGTACGCGCTGGTGACTCGATAGCTCGACAACGTCAGCGAGGCGAGCTGGTTCCACCCGGCGCCGGCATCGAAGGTCGGTGCGGTTCCGGAGTTGGTGCCGATGGCGCTGAACAACAGCTCGCCGACTGCTCCGGTAGTGACGGCGGGGGTGGAGAAGGTGGTGCCGCCGGCAGGGCCGGTGGCGGCGCTCTGTGCGTCGACTGCGCCGATTCCTGTGAACTCGTCGACGGAGATATTGTGCTTGCTGGCGCTCGGCCAGGTCAGGCTGATGCTGTCAGTCGTAGCGAGCGCTGCGGTGTCGAATGCAGCCAGGACGGCGGTGCAGTGATTGCTTGCGTCCATGACAGCTGAGACCAGGGTGTATGTGTTGTGCCCGGTGTCGCTGGCGCCGATGCCGGACGCTGCGCTGCAGCCCGTGGTGCTCGTCAGATACATCGAAACGATCAACGCGTCGCCGGAGCGGGTCGCGGTACCGACCTTGATCGTGGTGCCGGCGTTGGCGACGACCAGCGCCTCGGCGGCCGGACGCCCGATGTACGAGATCTGCGTCGCCGGGGCCGCGGTGACGGTCTTGGTGGCCTGCGAGGTCGAGCCGTCCGCGGCCGTGACGGTCAGCGTCACGGTGTAGGTGCCCGCTTGGTAGGCATGGGTCGCGGTCCTGGTCGTCTGGACCGGCGAGCCATCACCGAAGTCGATGCTGTATCCGGTGATCGCGGCGGTTCCGGCTGCGGATCCGCTGCCGTCGGCCACGACGGTCAGCGGTGCCGTACCGGTGCTCGGCGTGAGCGACAGCACCGCTGTCGGCGCGACGCTGCTTGACGCCGTCACCTGCTGGGTGACCGGCGCCGATGCCAGGCCGTTCACGTCCGTAACGATCAGCGTGACCGGATATGTGCCGCCCACAGCGTAGGTGTGCGACGTGGACGTGGTCGGCGCGTTGACGGTGACCGGTCCGGTGTTGTCGCCGAAGTCGAAGGTGTACGAAGCGATGGCGGCGCTGCCTGCGGTGGACCCACCTCCGTCGGCGGTGACGGCCAGTGGCGCGGACCCCGAAGCGGTGGAAAGGTGTGCGGTCGCCGCGACCGGCGCTGTAGCGGCCACCACAGCGGTCGTCGTAGCCGTCATACCCGTCGAGTCTGTGACGGTCAGGACGACGGTGAAGCTACCGGTCTTGGCATACGTGTGCTGCACGGACGTAGCCGGCGCGTTGACCTTGACCGGTGCGGTGCCGTCGCCGAAGTCGAAGGTGTAGGACGCGATCGGGTTCGCCCCAGCCGACGAGCCCGTAGCATCCACCGTGACGACGAGCGGGGCTGTGCCCGACGCGGGGCTCACGGCGAGCCGTGCGGACAGGACCGGGTTCGCGGCCGGCTGGAACTCGTACGCCCCGCGGTCGTCGAAGGCTCGCGGTCCGACGCCGCTGTCGGCCACGTTCGGGTCGTCCACCCGCCGATCGCCCTCGGTGTCAGTATTCTGCCAGCCGGTAACGCTGGAGTCGGCCGAGTCGATCGCGGGGGAACCCTCCCTCAGGTGGAAGTCGCCACCGGTAGCGTTGACGAACTCGGGGTCGGCCACCGCATCGTGAGCAGCCTGACCGGAGCCGGAACGAAAAGCCGCCAGCGTGGTGTAAGAGTTCGGGCCCCACTGATAGAGCTGGTCGACGCCGGAAGTGGAGTACACGAGGTTGTAGTCGACTTTGGTGCCCGTGGTGGCCGTGTCGTAGATCCCGATCTCGCCGCCGCGCCCCCTGCCGTCCTTGCCGGCCGGACCGTGGGCACAGTTGGTGTTGATCGCGTTGTCCATGGAGATGTTGTTCTCCACGGTGTAGTTGGAGCTGGTGCCCTCGACGTTGATGCCGTCCGTGCAGTTGTTGTAGACCGTGTTGCCCACCAGGGTGTTTCCGGTGACGTTCAGATCGTCGATGCCGTGGTCGCCGTTGTTGTAGGAGACGTTGTTCGCGGCGAGGTTGTTGTCCCCGCCGGCATAGAACTGCAGCCCGGAGTCCTCGTTGTCGTGCAGCACGTTGTCCGTGATGGTGTTGCCCGATGCGGTGACGTCGATGCCGTTGGCGTTACGCTGCCAGCCCTCGGCGTTGAACGACGCCTCATTGCCCGAGATCGTGACCCCGCTGGTGCCGCTGTCGATACGGAACCCGTAGTCGGAGTTGTGGTCCGCCCGGTTCCCTGAGATCTGCGAAGCGGTGACGCCTGAAGTCACCATCCCGGCCGCGGTCTGCCCCTGCGCGGGATGCCCGGAGTAGGTGATGGTGTTGTCGGTGATCGTCAGGTGGTCGGAATTCACGAGGTTGACACCGTCGCCGCTGGTGCCGGTGACGACGAAACCGTCGATGGTGACATAGTGCTGCCCACTGACGTTGAACCCGTGCCCGCCGCCGGTGACCGTGGCAGCACCTCGGGTCGCGGACTGGATGGTGATGGGCGCCCCGCTGGTGCCGGAAGCGGCAACACTGACCTGCTCGTTGTAGGTTCCGGGGTTCACCAGAACGGTGGTGCCGGCCGTCGCGGAGGCCACCGCCTTGGAGATCGTGCAGAACGGCGTCGAAATGCCGCCGGCTCCGGATGCCGTGTCCGAGCAGCCGGCGCCGCCGACATAGAGCGTCGATCCGGTGGCCGCGGCTGCCGTAGCGGCGACGCTCGCGGCGACCAGAGCTGCGACAGTGCCGACTGCCACCGTGCGCGCCAGTCGTGCCGGGAGGCCGGTGAGGCCCAGTTGAGTGTCCCCCATGGGGTTCCTTCCATCCTGGTGGAATCCGCGGAGGACAGGCATTATCCGGTCCGCGGCGGGGTGGACTCGCTCGCTGTTTCCGTCCCCGCGCCGAGGACCACCTGGGTCCGCAGAATGTCGATCTGTGATCGCGACAGGCATGATCGGCGTGCAAGATAATCCGCGAAACCCGTGTTCTACAAGGGGTGTTCGACCTGATGCTCGAACGCCGCAATGCGTCGTGGCGTCGGGGGTTGCCCGCTCTCCGCGACCGCTCAGCGGTGGAAGACGACCGCGATGGCCTCCCACTGGGCGCGGGTCTGCCCGGTCGCCGCACACTTCCCGTCGTCGGTCACGTACTGGAACGCCGTCGTCAGCCGATACGACGACAGCTTGAGGATCGGAAGCGTCTGCCATCCGGCGGAGAACCTCGGCGGCACCCCTGAGGAGTTGGACGCGACGGCGGCCACGAACAAGTCGCCTCGTTTGCAGTTCAGCGGGGTCTTGCTGGTCGTGAACGACGAGGCGTTCTGCTCATAGACGTTCGAGCCGCTGGCACTCGCCCCCACCCCCGTCACGCCCCGGAACTCGTCCACCGCGATGTGGTACTTGCTCGATCTCGGGTAGGTGGCGGTGATGCGGTCCGCGGTCTTCAGGGCCCCCGCCTTGAACGCGGCGTAGATCAGGGTGCGGTGCCAGTAGGCGTCGACGACATCGCCCACCGGGGTGTACACATTTCCGGCGCTGTCGGTCACGGTCACCGCCCCCGCGCTGGTGGACGTCAAGCCCAAGCTCACGATGACGGTGTCGCCCGTGGTGACCGGATTCTCCACAGGAACGTCGACACTTGTCGTCGAGAGGATCTGAGCATCGCTTCCCACCCTCCCGATGAAGCGGACGACCCCGTCCGCCGACGTCTTCTGAACCGGCGGCAGCGGATCTTCGACCCCGATGAGTTCGGCGTCCGGGGCTGCCGGCGGACGCGCTTCGCCTCCGAGGAGCGGACGCCCCAACAGCAGTCCGGCAACGAACGCCGCCGCCATCATGACAGCCGTGGACGGCTTGAACCGGTGATATCCGCCGCCACGCCGCTGGGGGTGGAAAAGCCGACCTCCAGGTTCCACCTGCGGCACCGCCGGCTCGGCTGCCTTGGATCCTGAGCTGTCATCAGGCGTCGTGTCCGCCTCGTTGCCCTGAGGAAGCCGCGACGCCTCGTTGACCCGCTCCAGGAGGGAGGACACAGGATCCTGGCCCAGTATCCTCTGGTGAAGCAACTGCAGATCCGCGTCGGGCTCGATCCCGAGCTCCTCCGTGACCGCGTTCCGGAAGTCGCGGAACACGGAGAGCGCTTCGGCCTGGCGGCCATCGCCGTAAAGCGCGATCATCAGCCTGCCGCGGAGGCGCTCACGCCAGGGATACGCTGCCGTCAGTGCACGCAGCTCTCCGGCCGCGTCGGTGTATCGGCCCAGTTGCAGGCTGGCGTCGATTCGCATTTCGCGGACGAGTAGATGGTGATGGCGCAAGGCATCACAGTGCTCGTCCTGGAGGCTTGGGGACGGAATGTCGATCAGCGGCTCGCCGCGCCACAGATCCAGGGCTGCGTCCAGATGGCTGCGCGCATCCCGCCACTCCCCGACGGCTGCGGCGGCCTGCCCGCGTGCCTGGAGCACCGTGAAGCGGTCGATGTCGAGTTCACCGGCTTCGACATCGAGGACGTAGCCGCTGGGCAGAGTTCGCAAGCGTTCGGCCACTGTGAGCCCGAGAACCTGGCGCACCCGCATCACGTGATTCTGCAAGGCCTGCCGCGGGCGGCCGGGCGCCTGCTCCTCCCAGACGAGTTCGACGAGCTCATCCGTCGAGACGAGGCGGCCCGCGCGCAGAAGCAACGCCGCGATGAGTATCCGCTGATGGGTCGAACGAATAGGACGTTCGCCTTCCCGGTCCCGAATCGACAACGGCCCGAGCAGACCAAAGCTGACGTCGTGAAGCATCGATTCCCCGTAGTGGTCGTGCTGGATGCAGCGGATGTGCAGGTCGGAAGCCCTGTGAGCGAGATGTTAGCCAGCGTTCACGCCCGACGCCAAGACTGTCCACGGCCCTGTGAGTGGTCTGTGACCGGGCTGGGAGCAGCAGCTTTCAGCATGGAGCCCAACGGGTCAGCGGAGCGCGGTGCAATCCGCCTCACTTCTGGAGTTTCCATGTCCTCTTCTGTCGTTCGACTGTCGATTCAGGATCTGCGGGCCGCGGATTCGCCGCGGTTGCGGGGGCTAGACACGGAGCATGTGCGGACGCTGGCCGAAGTGATCGGCTTGCTTCCTCCGATAGCTGTGCACCGCTCGACGCTGATGGTCGTCGACGGGATGCACCGGCTCGCGGCCGCACGCCTGCGGGGTCGATCGGACATCGACGCGGTCCTCGTCGACTGCGCGGTGGACGAGGTCTTCAGGCTGAGCATCGAGGCGAACATCGCAAACGGTAAGCCGCTGAGCCTGGCCGACCGCCGTGCCGCGGCCGCCCGGCTGATGCGAACGCATCCCGAACTGTCCGATCGGTCAATCGCGCGGAGCGTCGGAATGGCCCCGGCCACAGTGGCCTCGATTCGAGCGGCTGTCGAGGGCCCCGGTACGGGCGCGGCCAGGGTCGGCGCCGACGGCCGTATCCGCCCTCGCCTCGCCGCCGAGGGGCGGCTGACCGCGAGCACCATCATCGCCGAGCGTCCGAACGCTTCGCTGCGCACCATCGCCCGCGAGGCCGGTATCTCGGTCAGCACGGCGCTGGATGTTCGCAAGCGCGTGCTGGCCGGAGCCGAACCCGTGCCCACCGGGAGCAGGCCGGTCTCGATGCCGCTCGGGCCTGAGCCCTCCGCTACCGAGGCGGCACGCCGGCCGCAGGTTACCGCCGACCTCGAAAGTCTGATGGGGGCGCTGCGCCGAGACCCCATGCTGCGCTATTCCGACTCCGGCCGAGATCTGCTGCGGTGGCTCGACCAAGGCGTGGCCGTCGCGGGTCAGTGCCAAGACAAAGCCGAGGCGATTCCCGTGCACTGCATCGCTCAGATTTCGCAGCTCCTCAGGCAGTGCACGAAGAACCTGGCGGCGCTTGCGGAAGTGCTCGACGCCAGGCGTGCCAGCGCCGTGTAGGTGCGACAGGGTCATAGCGCCGCGCACGGAAGAAGGGCCGTTCGACTGCTCAGGCAAGCAGTCGAACCGCCCCGTCACTAGGCAGGTGGGGCGCCCGGACTCGGGCGGGCCACCTGCCTTACTGCGTCAAGCCTGCTTCATCGCAGGGTGACGATGCCTGCCATGTAGGCGGCATAGGCGGTACCGGTGGCGGCGTAGGAGCCGGTCGCGGCGACCAGCCGTGCCGACGTGATCAGCCGGTCGGTCCGGTTGGTGACCAGCGCGTTGTTCCCCGGAGCCCAGCCGGTGTCCCAGACTGGCGGGCTGCCACCCTGGATGCCCGCGAAGCCGTAGAGCAACTCGTTGGCGGCGCCGGTGGTCACCGGCAGGGAGGTGAAAGCTCCGCCGGTCTTGGCCAGACTGGCGTAGTAGCCGCTGAACTGGTCGACGGCAGAGACCCCGGAGAAGTCTTCCACGGCCAGGTGGTGTTCCTTGTTGGAGGGCCAGTTCACGGTGATGGTGTCGCCGGTGCCCAGACCCTTCTTGATGTTGACGGCCGCCATGGCGACGACGTAGTCGCCGGCGTTGTCCGTGATGGCGGTGCCGACCTGCACATAGGCGTTGCCCTGGGTGTCGGAGGCCGTGACCGAGCCGGTCGGGTTCACACCCTTGGAGTTGGTCATCATCATCGACAGCACCAGGGTGTCGCCGGCCGGCACCGCGGACAGCGGGTGCGTACCCACCGAGGTGGTGATGTCGGGGTTGGTGGAGCTCGTGGTCGGCGGGCTGACGTGGTAGGCGACCATGCCGTGGTCGGCCAGCGGCTTCTGGGCCGCGCTGACGACCACTTGGACGCTGACGGTGTCGGTGGCACCCGCCGAGTCGGTCACGGTGACCTTCGCGGTGAAGGTGCCGGGGTTGGCGTAAGTGTGACTCGTCTTCGGGTTGCCGCTGCCGGCCTGGGTGTTGCCGTCTCCGAAGTCGAACGCGTAGCTCGTGATCGGGTTCGGTCCCGGGCTCGAGGCGCTGGCGTCGAACGCGACCGGCAGCGGTGCCAGGCCGGCGGACGGCGCCGCGGTGATCGCCCCGGTGACCACGTTCGGTACCAGGCTGGCCACGTTTGCCATCCACATGCCGGTGGAGGACCCGGTGGCCGCGAACGAGCCCGGTGCCGCAGCAGGCTGGTACCCGGCGATCAGGTAGTCCGGCTGCTGGCCGGTCGGGACCTGCAACTGCGGCAGCCCGGTCCATCCGGCGGCGAACGACGGCGGGGCGGTCTTGTGGATGCCCGCGGTGCCGATCACCATCTCGCCGGGCCGGGTGGCCTGGACGAAGCCGGAGTTGAACGTGGTGGTGGCGTCCCCGGTCGCGGCGTTGGCCTGGTCGACGGCCTTCACGCCGGCGTACTCGTCGATCGCGATCTGGTGCTCGGCGGAGCGGCCGAAGTTCACCGTGATCGTGTCCGACAGGTTCAAGCCGCGGGTCCGGAACGCGGCCAGGGTGACCAGCCGGTGTCCGACGGTGCCGTTGTTGATGTCGCTGACGACGGTGAACTGGTCGCCCGCGCTGTCGGACGCGGTGACGTTGCCGTACAGCTCGTTGGTCAGCATCACCGACACCACCAGGGCGTTGCCCGGGGCGGTGTCCTTGGCCGGGTGCAGGTTGACCGCCATCGACGGCTGGATGCCGGTCGCCTTGGCGTCCGAGCCCACCCGCTGCACGTACCCGGCCGCAGGCCAGCCGCCGACGACGATCTGCGTGGTGGCCGTGGACGTCAGGTTTTCCGCGTCGGTCTCGGTGACCTTGATCGTGTACGTGTTCGCTGTCGTGTAGGTGTGGCTGGTGGCCGCAGCGGACCCGGTCGCGACCGGTGAGCCGTCTCCGTAGTCGAACGTGTAGCTGGTGATCGGCGACGAGCCCGGGGTGGACGACGCAGCCGAGATCGGCACCGCCACGTTGGCAGGGGCCTTGGCCGCGGCGTCGACCAGGGCCGTCGGCCCGGTCGGGGCGGTGACGGTCACGGTCTGGCTGGTGCTGGCGGACTTGCCGGCGGTGTCGGTGACCGTAGCCCTGATCGTGTATGTCGCCGAGGCGCCGGTCCACACGTATCCGTGGCTGGCGGTAGGCGCCGTACCGTTCAGAACGGTGCCGTCGCCGAAGTCGAACCCGTAGGCCGCGATCGGCGCGCCGCCGGGTGCGCTGTGGCTGGCGTCGGCGGTGACCGGCGACGGAGCCGCGACGCTGCTCGACGACAGGCTCAGTGCCGCTGCCGGCGAGGTCACCTGGGTGTAGTTCAGATTCAGGATGTCGACGCCGATGTTGTACCGGTTGTTCACCGAGGACGCGTTGGTGCCGGTCGCGGTGAACGTGAAGGTGTGCATCCCGGCGGTGAGCGCGACGGTGCCGAAGGTGAACGGGACCGGGGCGGTGACGGCCGGGGCGTAGCCGTCGTAGGTGTTCGGCAACGGGGTGGCCGCGCCGTCCACGGTGACCTGCACCTGTCCGTAGTCGTTGGCCTTGGTCATGGCCGGTGCGACCTGGAAGACCCCTCCGACCGGGACGTAGTAGGACACAGTGAAGCCGGCGTTCACTGTGGCGGCGGAATCGAACAGCTGGGCGCCGTTGGAGAAGGCGATCCCTCCGCCGTTGGTCTGCACGCTCATCGTGCCGGTGGTGTTCGACGTGGTCAGGGTTTCGGCCTCGACACTCAGGTTCTTCCCAGCCGCCGACGGCGGGGTCCACTGCTGGGCGTTCGTGTCATTGCACTGATACAGCTGGTAGACGGTGCCGGGTGCTGTGGCGGAGTTGGGGTCGTCCAGGCACAGCCCGGATGCCTTGTTCCACAGCGACATCTGCCCGGTCGCGGTGCCAGACTCGATGACCCGCCAGATTTGGGAGTCGGACGCGTTGCACGCCGCCAGATACGGCTGGGCGCCCTGGCCCGCACCGCCGCTGTCCAGGCACATCGCCGACGGGCCGCTGCCGGCCGGGGCGTAGGCGATGGTGCTGTCCTTGGTGAACGTCCACACCTGCGCAGCCCCGCCATTGCAGGCCCACAGCTGCGGCACTGTTCCAACGGCCGTCGAGCCGTTCGGGACATCCAGGCAGCGCAGTGCGCCGCTGGCGGACACGTTGGAGGTCAGCGGCCCGGAGGACACCGACAGGGGCGCGGTGTCGATGGTGGACATGTTGTACGAGCCCGGCCAGTTCGTGGTCGTCGACGAGGTCGCGATGAACTGCGACGGGCTCATCGCCGCACCGGTCGCGGACACGTTGTGGATCAGGTCGAGCTTGCCGTTGAGGTCTACTCCCCACAGCGAGGGGCTGGTGTCACCGACCAGGATGTTGCCGTCGGAGACCAGAGTGGGCCAGGTCTTCGAGTCCAGCTGCCCGGCCGTGCCGATCTGGGTGGCGGTGGTGAAGTCGCCCAGCCCGGTCGGGTCCTCGACCCCGTTGGCCATGCGGTTCGCGAACTGCCAAGTCACGTCGTGACCGGGGTTGGACTCGTCACGGACCCACAGGTCCGGCAGCCCGTTGAAGGTCGAGCCGCCGATCGCCGGATGCCCGGCGGCGTTGCCCGGGGAGACCAGCGTGGTCTTGGCCCAGTTCCAGTTCTGCGGGCAGCCCGCGCCGACGCCGGGCTGGCAGGACGAGATCAGCTTGGGAGTGCCCAGCTGGCCGATGCCGGCCGGCGGGTAGGCCCACACATTGCCGCCCGTTCCGTTGGGCCCGTCGGCCTCCACGGTGATCAGCCAGGTCTTGCCGGCGAACGTGCCCGGTGCCCCGCCCGCGATCGGGCCGATCGCCAGGATCTGCTTCACTCCCGACCAGTCGGGGCCGTAGTACGCACAGGTTCCGGAGCAGACCGGCGCCGGGGGCCGGGTGACGACGCCCTTGCTGGTCTTGGCGAACGCGTTGACCGGGGAACCGGTCGGATTGGCGGTGCCGGACAAGGTGTTGAAGTAGTAGTACAACGCCCCGTCCTGCCAGGCGAACAGGTCGTCCCAGGGCACCACCCGGTCGGCACCGCGGTGGGTGATCAGCGCGCCGTCCCAGGTGCGGCCGTTGGGCGCGGACGCTGCCGGGGCCGACACGATCCAGTTCCCGCCCCAGCCGGGCGTCGTGGACTTCGACGGGTCGTGGTTGGTGGGGAAGGTCAGCAGGGCCTTGACGTTCGGGTTGGCCGGATCCGGGGCGACGGTGACGATGTCCGGGATCCCGTCGCCCAGCACGTTGCCCCACACCGTCTTCTGGAACGTCGCAGACATGTAGAACATGTAATGCGACCATGGCGAGACGTTGCCGACCGAGTCCACGGCCTGCACGGCCAGGTCGTTGACGCCCAGGTGCGTCGAACCGCTGTTGAGGTTCAGCACCGCGGTGTTGCCGGAGCCGGCCAGGAGCTCACCGCATTGTGCGCCGGCCGGGCAGTTGCCGTTGGGGCCGGCGTGCGAGGCGTCGATGTTCAGCGCGTACTCGAACTTCGCCAGCGAGACGTGCGGGTTGGTGACGCTGCTGCCGAGGGTGAACGCCCCGGCGTAGCTGGTACCCGAACCGGTGGGCGATCCGGCTGTCGGGATCGACTCCTTGCCGGTGCCCATCGAAGGGAACAGCTGATTGCCGGAGCCGTCCTTGAACGAGGTGACGGACGGCGGCTTCGGAGCCGACAGGTCTGGCGTGAACCAGCAGTTCGGCGGCAGGTCGGTCCACAGGTTGGTGGCGTTGTCCCAGACGCGGCCGGTCATGTAGTACTCGTGGCCGTCGGCGAGGTTGAGATTCATCGGGACCGAGACGGTGCCGGAGTTGCCGTTGCCGGTGAACGTCCCGATCCGGTTGGCGCCGTCCCAGACGTCGTCCTCGACCTGCAGACTGTGGCCGCTGCCGTCGTCGGCGACGAAGTTGTCGATGGTGTAGTCGGTCGTGGCGGTGGCGGGCAGCACGGTGGGGTTCCCATACCCGCCGCACAGGTTCGTGTTCTCCGCCGCCAGGCCGTAGAACGACGGCGGGGTGTCGAAGTCGACCTCGACGCGGGCCGCCGCCGGGCCGGTCATCCAGAACGCGACCTGCTGCTGGGACTCGTCGACGCGCCGGATTCCGACGGTGGCCTCGAGGTTCCCGCGGGACTGCATGTCGATGAGCTGCTGCTTGTCGTCCAGCCGGAGGCTGCCGTCGTTGCCGCAGTTCGCCGTCGAGACCGGCTGCGGCTGGTTGACGAATCCGCCGCCGGTCACGGCCACCGAGGACCAGGTCTGCCCCGGGGCGATCGGATTGGTGCGGTACAGCTGGAAGGCGTCGCTGGGCGTGCAGGAGTTGCCGCCGCCGTCGTGGCTGAGGATCACCGTGGCGTTGGAGATGAGAGCGTTGTTGGGGACCCCGGCGGGCCAGAAGTCGATCAGGGTGCGGACCGGTCCGGCGGGGCTGGAGGCGTTGTGCCCGACCCGTGCGACGTCGGGATTGGCCGAGACGTAGCCTTGCCCGTCCCAGTAGCCGCGGTCCCCGGCCTGGTAGACCTCCAGCCAGTTGCGCACCTGCGGTACTGCCACCGCCGGGTCCAGGAACACGGGATAGTGGGTCCCAGGCCCCTTCAGGAGTCCTTGGTCTGGAGTCATGTCGACACCGTCGCCGGAGGACTTGGCCGGCATCGCGGCGTGCTTGCCGGTCACCGACGGGTCGGACGCGGCGTCATCCGAGTTCGGTGCTTTCGCTGATCCGGCAGCGTGGGACGTGAGCGCGGCCACCGTGGCCGGGGTTGCGCCCGTGGAATCCCACATCTCCGGTCGCGGGCTGGCGAACGCGTCGTGGCCGGCGGCGTCCTTGGCGTGGATCGACCCGTCGGCTCCGGTGGACACGGTCACCCCCGTGCCGACCGTCGTCATGTGCAGCGTCTTGAGCGCTGGGTTCGCCGCAGCCGTCGCGTCGTGCACGATCAGCAGATCACTGAAACCGACCGATGTGGCGGTCAGACGGAGATCGACGCCGGGATAGACATCCGGGTAGAGCGCTGTACTGCCGAAGATCGTCGGCTTCGGCAGCGTCACCGGCATGGAGACGGCCAGCTTGTGGCCCGCGCGATCGTCCTCGACGGCCATCGGTCCGGTTCCGCCGCCGGAAAAGGTGACGGCGACCGTGGTGGCCTTGGTAGCGAAGGAGCCGTCGGCGGCGGTCGTCAGGGTGGAGTCGATCGGCGTCCAGGCGCCGGACAGCTTGAGCCTCTGAGGCGTGACGTAGTCCTGGGACTGGAAGTGACCGTTGGGCAGGGCGACGACCGTCGAGTGGTCAGTGGTCTGGGAATCCACGGTCACAGGCTTGCCGGTCTTCTTCGCCTGCGCGCTCGCAGCGTGCAGATCGTTCAGCTCGGCCTGGTCGGCCTGCTGCTTCGGCGTCAGCGGGGGCGCCGGTTGAGTGCCGCCCCTGACCGCGGAGCTGTGCGCGCCCGCCGTGGACTGTCCGGTTGTGGCGCCGGCGGTGTCGGTGGCGTGGGCGGTGAGGGCCCCACCGCCGAACAAGGCGGTGGCGGCTGTCATCGCCGTGACGGCGCGGCTCAGACGCCTTATTCGTTGATCGCGGCCGGTCCGCCGCGCCTGCCGGAACTGTCCGGCCTGTCGTCCCCGCACGGGGAACCCCCTAGCTTCTTCAGCACTGCTGTCGGTGCCCAGAAAGGCATGACCGGCGGGCAGGCTAGTGGCCGAAAACCCGGCCCAACAAGTGTTTGACCAGGTAGTCCGCCGTCGGATAACGAATCGGCGACGGGCCCGGTTCGAACATTTCCGAGCGAATCAGCAAGCTGTTATCTTCCGGTGGTCATCGCTCTGATGATCGATTTCCGTGCTCTGTTTCCCTGGGGGTTTCCGGTGTCTCCACCTCGTCAGGCTGCGTATAAGCGGCCCGCGCGTTCCTTGAAACGCTCGCGCCCCGCTGTGACATGGTTGCTGGTCGGCGCGCTCGTCGCCGGCCTGGTCGCCGGTACCGAGAGCGGAGCCGTGGCGGCCACCGGCGCGAAGAAGAACAAGCAGATCTGGCGGCCCCGGCCGCTGACCGCCACCACGTCGGTACCCGGGACGAAACGGACCGGGCACCCGCCGGCGATCGTGCCGCACTATGCGGTCGCCACCCCAACGGCGCCGGTGTGGCCCAAGGCCGGTGCAGTCGACCTGACTGTCCCGGCCGCCGCACCGCGAGCAGCAGCCGGCACGCAGGGCGGTACCCACAACCAGACTCCGGCGCAGGCGGCGGTGGCGTCGGCGCCGGACTTCCCAGTGACCGTCGCCGCGGACCCGCAGGCCGCGGCCGACCCGCTGGCGGACCCGACCACTCAGGCGGGTGCCACACCTGCTGCCGGGACCACGGCGCAGCCGGTGATCCATGTCGCCGTTGCGGACCCGCAGATCGCGCAGAAGGCCGGAATCCCCGGAGTGATCGTGTCGGTGTCCCGGGCCGACGGCATCAGCGCCCCGGCCCACGTGAAGCTGAACCTGGACTACACCGGCTATAAGGACGCGTACGGCGGCGATTACGGCGACCGGCTGAAGCTGGTCAAGCTGCCTGACTGCGTGTTGACACAGCCCACCAGCAAGAGCTGCCGCCAGCAGACGCAGATGGCGTTCACCAACACCGACACCAAGACGGTGCACCTGCTCACCGCTCCGGTGACGGTACCCGGGGCCCCCAAGAAGAGCACAGCCGCTGGTATGGAGACCGATGCGGCGGCCCGGACCTCCGGCGTGGCCGTGTTCGGCGCGGTACCGGGACCGCAGTCGCCGAACGGCAACTACAACGCCACGTCGCTGAAGGCGTCGGATACCTGGACTGTCTCCAACACCGGCGGCTACAGCTACACCTACGCGGTCTCGGTGCCGCCGGCTCTGGGAGCGGGTACCGCTCCGAGTGTCGCGCTGTCCTACTCCTCGGACTCCGTCGACGGAGCCAATGCGAACTCCAATCCGCAGGCCTCATTACTTGGTGACGGCTGGGACACCGGCGGCGGGTTCATCGAGAAGACGTTCACGCCGTGCTCCAACACCGGCGACATGTGCCAGGGCATCCCGAACGCCACCATCTCCCTGCCGGGCCACTCCGGGGAGATCGTGCACGACGACACGACCGGCGTCTGGCGGTTGTCCCCGGACGACGGCTCCCGCATCGAGGAGCTGACCGGCGGCTACAACGGCAACCCGGCGGACAACAACGCCTATTGGCGCCTGACCGCGACCGACGGCACCGAGTACTACTTCGGCGCCAACCGCCTTCCGCAGCCGGAAGGCGGCACCGGGACCGACGCCCCGACCTTCTCCGCCTGGGGCATCCCGGTCTACGGCACCGGAACCGGAACCCCCTGCAACGACCCCACGTCCACCACCGTGGTCGACTGTCGCGCCGGTTACCGGTGGAACCTCGACTTCGTCATCGACCCGCATCGCAACCTCACGCGCTACAGCTACCTGCGGGAAGAGAACTGGTACACCCACACAGCGGGCACCCGGTTGCTGGAGTACACCGCCGGCGGGTACGTGTCCGAGATCGACTACGGCATGAAGGCCGCCGACGTGGCCACCGCCGGGGCGCCGGCCGCCAAGGTGATGTACAGCCTTCTGCCGAGGTGCGTCGCCGACTTCCCGGGCGTGAACTGCCCGGCCCTGGCTCCCGGCTACGACAAGATCACCGAAACGACGCCCGGCTCCGGCATCGCCAACACCGGACTGGTCAAGGGCAGCGGATCTGCCGACAACTCCTCCACGTATCAGGACGCTCCCACCGACCAGGTGTGTAACTCCACCGGTACGTGCAACAACACCTCGCCGTCGTTCTACCAGACCGCGCGCCTGGGAAAGATCACCACCTACGCCCGGGTGGCCGGGGGCGGCCAGCCGGCGATCACCGGCGTCGACGCCCAGGCCGGCTACATCGCCGTGGATCAGTACGCCCTGAGCCAGTCGTTCGCCATCCAGTCCGGCGGCACCGCGTTGATGCTGGACTCGGTCTCCCGTACCGGCTTCGATCCGGCTTCCGGCGCCGCGACCGTCGTCGGCGGCACCACGGACGCGGTCCACGACGTCGCAGCCGGCCCGGCGGTGCACTTCGGCTACACGCTGTTGCCGAACCGGTCTGCGTTGTCCCCGCTGTTCACGTCACAAGGTCCGGCTGAGCGCAACCGGCTGATCGCCGTCGACGACGAGCTGGGCGGTGCGATCCGCGTCAGCTACGACGGCACCACCCCGATCCAGGGTGCTGAGAACTGCACCGTGGCGCCGGCCTTGGACTCCAACGGCACACTTTGCTATCCCGAACTGTTCACCAAGCCCGGTGATCCGGCCGGCACGGTCACCACCGACTGGATGATCAAGCACGTCGCGACCTCCGTCGAGCACGACGACATGACCACCCTGAACCCCGGTGTCAATCCGGCCAGAACCGGAACCGTCGGCTATTCCAGCGTGCGCACCGACTACGCGTACACGCTGCAGGGGTCGTGGCACTCCAACGATTCCGAGCAGACCCCCGTGGCGATGCGGACCTACGACCAGTTCCGCGGCTTCACCGAGATCGACGCCACCGTGGGCGGCCTCGCGGACCTGACTCAGGATTCCAAGACGGCCACCATCTACCTGCGCGGCATGGACCAGGACAAGCACCTGGACGGCACTGCCCCGGCAGCATCCGCGTACGACACCGACAACAACGCGTACGTCGACGACAACGCCTACGCCGGCCGAGTCCTGGAGACTGAGACCTTCACCTCGGCCGCCCAGGGCGCACCGGCGTTCACCCAGGTCATCGACAAGCCGGAGCTGTCGGCCCCGACTGCCGAGCACAAGCGGGCCAACGACACCCTGCCCAGGCAGCGGTCCAGGTTCCAGCACACCCAGGCTGCGATCACGCACCAGCAGGTGGCCGCGGGGACCCGCACGACTGAGGTCGACTACTACTACGGCGACACTGTCCCGACGTTCACCGGCTCCGGCGGCGTCGGCTACAACGGGCAGTTGCTCGCGACCGTCGACAAGGCTGACGGCAAGGTGCCTGCCACCTGCACTGACACTCAGTACGCCACCGCTGTGGCGAATCCGGGTGACATGCGAAACCTGCAGTGGACGTCGTACCCGTGGCAGACGCACACCTATACCTTCCCCGTCGGGTTCACCATGCCGTCCACTCCGGTGAACTGCACCGGAGTCACCGGTGAGCTGGAGACCGGCGGTACTCAGACCCTTTACGACGGTGCCCCGGGCGGGCAGATCAACACACTCGACTACCGGACCCCGGTGACCGATCCGACGGAGACCGACGTCGTGTCCGGCGTCGACGGTTCCGGCGAGCACTGGATGCGCAAGTCGTCCACTCCCAAGAGCGACTTCGACACCTACGGCAACGCGCTGTCGGCGACCAACGCCGACGGCACGACGAGCTGGACCTCCAACAGCCCGGCCGGCAACTACCTGCCGGACACCGTCGTCGCCACCACCGCGGACCCGAACGCGGGCACCGGCAACGTCAAGGGCTGGTCGTCGACGACCAAGGAGATCGTCGGGCGGCAGGCGCCGGCCACCATCACCGATTCCAACGGCCGGGTCACCTCCATCAACTATGACGGCGCCGGGCGCATCACCGATGTCTGGCTGCCCGGAAACGACAAGGCCGCCAACCAGGCCACTCCGAACAAGCACTTCGTCTACGACCTGGCGGGGCCCGGCAACGCGCCCAATCCGTCGTGGGTGGACACCCAGAACCTGCTGGACAACGGCAAGTACGCCGATTCCGTGCAGATCATGGACGGGCTCGGGCGGGTCGTGCAGACCCGCAGCACCCCGGTCGACGACTCGAACGGCGCGGTGGTGACCGACACCCGCTACGACTGGCAGGGCCGCACCCAGGTGGTCAGCGCCGCGCACTACGACGGCACCAACGGCCCGGGGTCGGGCTGGCTGTATTACGCCGACAACAGCGTGCCGTCCGTGACGGTCAGCACCTACGACGCGATGGGCCGCATCGTCCTGTCCGAGCTGAAGGACTCGGTCAACGGCCAGGCGCTGGGCACCATGTGGTCGACCGCGACCACCTACTACGGCGACGACCGCACCGACGTCACCCCGCCGGCCGGCGGCGTCGCCACCAGCACCGTCACCGACGTGCGCGGCCGAACCGCGGAGCGGTGGCAGTACCACGAGAACCCGCCGGCGAATCCCGGAGCACAGTCCGACGCCGATGTCACCCACTACACATATACCGACCTCCCCGGTGTCTTCACTGGTGGCAACGGCTCGGTCATCACGGTCACCGACCAGGCCGGCAACTACTGGAAGACCACTGACGACCTGCTGGGCCGTACTGTGCAGTCCGACGACCCCAACGCCGGTGTCACCACGACGCGGTACCTCCCCGGCGGTGCCGTCGCGTCGTCGACCGACGCTCGTGGCAAGCAGCTGACGTACACCTACGACAATCTGGGCCGCAAGCGCCACGAATACGACACCACCGGAGGAGCGACACCAGGCGCCGCCAACGAGCTGGCGGCGTGGACCTACGACGGCGCCGCCGACGCGACCCGCCCCGGCCAGACCGTTGCCAACCAGCCGTACCAGTCGATCCGTTACGTCGGCGGCAGTGGCACCGGCGGCAGCGCCTACACCCAGGCCGTCGGCAGCTACGACGCCGCCTACCGGCCGCTGACCAACACCCTGACTCTGCCGACCACCGGTCCGGACGCCGCGTTCGGCGGACCGTTCACCGTCAACACCGCCTACAACCCGGTCTCCGGCAGCGTCTACCACTACGACAATCCCGCGGTTCCCGCCGCCGGACTCTCCGCCGAGACCGTCTACAACACCTACAACACCGCCGGCCAGCTGCTCACCGCCGCGGGCAACGGCGACTATCTGTCCGACACCCAACTCACCCCGTTCGGCGAGATCAGCTCTCGTACTCTGGGCGACTACCCGTACCAGGTCGTGCAGCAGCAGTTGTACGACACCCCGACCCGGCGCGTCACCAAGAGCTTCATCGACGCCACCGCCGGACCTGACCCCGCCAGCACCACCAGCCCGCCGAAGCTGCTGTCCTACGGCGTCGACTACCGCACCTATGCCTACGACGCTTCCGGGCAGGTCACGGGGGTCAATGACGAACAGAACTTCGGTGCCGCCGGCCACACGACCGACCTGCAGTGCTTCACCTACGACGCCCTGGACCGGCTGAAGTCCGCCTGGACTGACAAGGGCACCCTGCCCGGCGTCAACGACGACCCCACGGGATTCGGTACCGGCCTCGCCCCCGGCGGCGTCGGTACCTGCAGCGACACCACCCCGACCGCGGCCGACGTCATCGGCGCCGGACCCGCTCCGTACTGGCAGGACTTCAACGGCCCGGCCGGCTCCGGCATGGCCACCGACAGCATGGGCAACCGCGTCCAGGTCGTCGACCACGCTGCCACTACCGGTGCTCAGGACATCACCCACAACTACGGCACCGCTGCCGCCGGCACTCGCAACTCCGGGACCGGCTCCGGCCCACACCTGCTCAGCGGGGTCGCGACCAGTGGCGGCGCCACCGGTAACGACACCTACGGGTACGACGCCAGCGGGAACACCACGAGCCGCCAAGTGAGCGCGCGCGCCGGGGTCCAGGCCGCCGCGGAGAACCTGCAGTGGGACTCCGAAGGGCGCCTGTCGCAGGACAATGACAGCGCCGGCAACACCACTTCCAACTACCTGTACGACGCCGCGGGCACCGAGCTGATCCGGCGGGACACCACCGGCAGCACCGTCACCGCGACGCTCTACATCGGCAGTACAGAGATCCACCTGAGCTCGGGGAAGACGACCGCTCAACGCTACTACGCCTTCCCTGACGCTCCGACCACCGTCGTCGGGTCCGACGGCACCACGACCGTCGAAGTCATCGACGACCACGGCACCGGCGGCACCACGCTCGACGCCACGCCGGGTGACGCCAAGCAGGGTCAGGTCATCGCTCGCCGCTACACCAAGCCGTACGGCGAAGCCCGCGGTATCCCGGTCACGCAGACCACCACCCCGGGCTGGGTCGACGACCACGCCTTCCTCGGCAAGCCGGCCGATGTCGGAACCGGCCTGGTGGACGTGGGAGCCCGCAAGTACGACCCGGCTGTCGGCCGCTTCATCTCCGTCGACCCGAAGTTCCAGCCCGACAGTCCTCAGGACATCGGCGGCTACGCGTACGGCGGGAACAACCCCGTCAACAACGCCGATCCGACTGGCCGCTGCTGGATCTGCAACCCGTTCCACGCGGTGGTCGCGGCCGTCGCGGTGGTCGCGGTGGTGGCCGTCGCGGTGGTCGCCGCGCCGGTGGTCCTGCCCGCTCTGGCCGCGGTGGCCGAGACTGCCTCGACGGGTCTGGCGGCCGCGTCCGCCGCGGCCTCGGCTGCCTCCGCGACCGGTACCGCGATCGCCACAGCCGCGGCTGAGGGAGCAGCCACCGCGGCGGTGGCGGGCGCCACACCGGCGCTCGCCGCGGCAGCCGGGTTCGCCAACGGGGCGGCGGCGGCATGCGCGGCGCTGTGCACCTCGGGAGCCGCGGTTGCCAGTGTCGTCACCGCCGCGGAAGTAAGCAACATGGTGACGGGCGGCAGCTCGTCTGGCTCTGCCACCGCGCCGGCGCAAGGCACACGCGGCCAGGTCGGAGCTTTCGACCCTCCGATATATCACTATCCGGCGCCGGACAACTGGGACGGCGATATTGACGCACGGCTCGGTGATGCGACTGCTCACGCTTACAGCCATGCACTGCAACAGCCTGTTCTGGCGAAGAAGTCGAGGACCTGGGTCGGCGCGTTGAACGTCGATACCGGCGACATAGCAGTTACCTGCTCGGGCGGTGGGAGCTGCGCTGAACCGAACATCATCGCCAAGACGGGATGGGCTCGTTCCTCCACCGTCTTCACGAAGGCCTTCCAGCTGCAGGACCTTGACGACGGCCTCGGTAAGATCACGCAGGAGAAGCCGGTTTGTATGGTCTGCAGGGACACTTACCCACCTGAGAACTTCTCTCCCGGGGTTTCCACGGCCGGGATGGGGTGGGCTGTCCATCGGAGCCGAACGATGTTTTTCTAACCCCTGATTCACCGTGAAAGCTCGCCTTCGGGCGGGGCGGGGTCTCCACGGCGGGGTGCCGTGGAGACCCCTTGGTGCCGTGGTTCGAAGGAGTAGTATCACCGCCATGTTCGAGGCCATTGAGTCAACCGATTGGTTCGCGATTCCCGGATATCCCAAGTTCTACGAGCCGGGAGTAATCGCTCCAGCGCTTCGAGCTTTGAGCAGGTCAACCTCTGCTGCCCAGGCGGCAGGCGCGGCTTCTGCGCTGTCCGCCGCCGGCCTCACTCATGATCACAGCGCCATGGTGCATCCCGCTGCTGTCGCAGCCGCCCCGATCCTTCTGGACATCATCGAACACGCAAACCCTGCCGCGCGCAGTGCGGCGATTCGTCTGCTCCATGAAGGGATGGATTACGCGCCCCTGTATGGGTTCAACACCGTCGACACCGGCGATGGTTTCCAATTCCCACTGTGCTGTGCGATCGCTCGCTCAATTCGGGCGCGTCGACCCCCGCTCACCGATATCGGCCGTCTCGGCAAGGATCTCCTGGCGGTGGCGGACAGCCACTGGCGATTGAATATCACGGAGGCGGTTGTTTTGGAAGAGTCGGCAACACTTGTCGTCGGGACGTCCGAGGGCTGCCTGCCGACTGAGCCGGGCAATGCCGATCTGCGAATCGGCACGGAGACCATTCTGCTGGAGTCCGTTGTCGGTGAATATCAAGGTACGGATGACGGTGAAGCGGCTATGACGATCTTCGTCTGGGTCGCCGCCGACGGGATTCCGCCCGGATCGGTGCTTTCTTCTCCGTGCAGTGATGCTTTACATTAAGGATTCCTCGTCGCCACCGTGTCACCTGCGCACCGGTCGGCGTTGCACCGGAACGGCTACTACAAAGGAGCAGGACGTTGAACAGCCCGACCGCGGCTGGTGACCAGCAGCGGTGGAACGCGGTTTCGCCGGTGGTCGGGTTACGACGTATCAGCGGACAGCGCTGCCCGTCAGCCGGCGGTTCGGGGTCGTCCAGGTGCAGGTAGGCCCACTGATACCAGCGGGGGCCCTTGGCTCCGGCGCCAGCCGTCCGCGTCTGCCAGCAGTGCACGGGCAGCTCGGCGGCCACCTCATCGACGCGAATCCGGGCCGGACCGATACTGATCCGCATCGAGCGCGCGGCTGCCAGGACGTAGCCGATCCGGTGCCGTTCAAGGCCCGCCCGCAGGGCCGGATCGTTGCCGTAGACCTCGTCAGCGGCCACCCAGCTCGGCCGGTGGCCAGCAGCCAGGGCACGTTCAACCAGACCGAGGGCGAGCACCGGCTTGGTGGCGAACGCCAAGTCGTCCGGCAGGCCGGCTGCCGCACACCGACCGGGCTCGCCGATCCACGACGCCGGGACATACAAGTCTCGGTCAATGAACGCCGCTCCCCACGTTGTGGCCCACACTGCACACACGACGACCTGGGAGTTCTCGACGTGCACGGCGAACTGCCATCGGAAGTAGTGATGTCTCATCCTCGGTCGTGGTGACGCATCCGTTCCATCCGCTGGCTGGGTGCCGGCTGGCGGTGGCGTTCACCGAGCGGAAGGCCGGATCTCTGGTCTTCGTCTGCGGGGACGGCGACGCTGAGTGGGTGCGCATCCCGTTGAGCTGGACGGACAAGGTGCCGCTGCTGGCTGGGCACCGGCTGTCGGCCGAGGGGCTGACCGCGCTCAAAGCGCTGGTCGATGCGTTGTCGAAGGCTCCGGGCCACCGTTGCGCCAGCCTGCGGGGTGGCGAGAAGCTGCAGGTGGAGGGCTCGTCACCAAACGCTGATTCACCGGAGGTCCGCCATGGCGTCGGTGCCGGAAGCGACGGAGCCGGTGATGGTGCTGGCGAACATGGCGCTGGCGGCGCTGAAGGGAGGCGGCGGTGAACGGCACGACGAAGATCACCCGGTCGCACCTGGAACGCGTCGCGCTCATCTATGTCCGGCAGTCGACCGTGGCGCAGGTCCGCGAGCACGCCGAGTCCACGATGCGGCAGTACGACCTGGCCGGCACGGCGGCCTCGTTGGGCTGGCCGCCGCAACGGGTCACGGTGATCGACGCGGATCTGGGGCTGTCCGGACGCACCGCGGCCGGCCGCGGTGGCTTCCAGGAGGTGGTTACACGGGTGTGTCTCGGCGAAGTCGGGGCGATCGTCGGCCTGGAGGCCTCCCGGCTGGCCCGGTCCTCGGCGGATTTCACTCGGCTGCTGGAGATCGCCCGGCTGTCGGACACGTCGCTGATCGACGAGGACGGGGTCTACGACCTGGCCGACATCAACGACCGCCTGGTGCTGGGCCTCAAAGGGCAGATGTCCGAAACCGAGATCCACCTGCTCAAGGCCCGACTGGACGGCGCGAAGAAGGCCGCCGCAGCCCGCGGCGATCTGGCCGTCCGCCTGCCGGTCGGCTACCTCTACGACGCCGACGGCGAGGTCGCCATCGACCCGGACGCCGAGGTAGTCGCCGCCGTCACGGACGTGTTCACCGAGTTCACCCGCACCGGCTCGGCCTATGCGGTGGTCTCGGCGTTCGCCGGTCGGCCGTTCCCCTACCGAGTCCACGACGGGCCGTTCCACGGGCAGCTGCGCTGGAGCGTGCTGACCCACGATCGGGTGTTGTCGATCCTGGCCAACCCGGCCTATGCCGGGGCCTACGCCTATGGACGACGGCCGTCGGCCCAGCGGCTGCAGCCCGACGGAAGTGTCCGCACCGTGACCGGAACCCGGACCCGCGAGCAGTGGCCGGTACTGATCCCCGACCACCATCCGGCGTTCATCAGCTGGGAGCAGTACGAGGCCGACGAGACCGAACGGGCCGCGAACCACACCCGCGCCGGTGCCCGCCCGCCGCGGGAAGGCAGCGCCCTGTGCCAGGGGATCATCGTCTGCGGCTCGTGCGGCGCACCGATGCGCACCCACTACCCGCACGCCACGCACCATTACACGAACTACTTTTGCGGCGCCTCGGCCAAGACCCACCAGCTCCAGTCCACCACCTGCCGCACCGTTCCGGCAGGTCCCGTCGACGCTGCGGTCGCAGGCCTGCTGTTGGCGGCACTCACCCTGCCGAGGTCGCGAATACGCTGGCTGCCGTCGATGAGGTCGTCGTGCGCGCCACCGGCTCTATCCGCGCCGCCGAGATGGCGTGCGAACGCGCCCACTACCAGGCCGACCGCGCCGAACGCGCCTTCAGCCAGGTCGAACCGGAGAACCGGCTGGTGGCTCGGACCCTGGAAGCCCGCTGGGAAGCGGCCCTGGCTGTCCTTGCCGACGCCGAGAACGCCCTGACCGATCTGTGTGCCGCCGCCCCGCAGCTGCCCGAACGCAGCGTCCTGGAGGAACTGGTCGCCGACGTCGAGACACTGTGGAACGCGGACAGCACCAGCGACCGGGACCGGAAACGGCTGATGCGCACCCTGATCGCCGATGTCACCGTGCTCCCGGAACCCGATCGTGACCGCATCCGGCTGGGTATCCGCTGGCACACCGGCGCCACCGACACCCTGACCATCCCGACCAAGCCGCCTCGCCTGGAGCTCCCGGCCGCTCGCCTCATCCGGGAACACGGCACCACACTGCCCGACGCCCAGATGGTCGCCCTGCTCAACGAACACGGTCTGACCACCGCACGCGGCGAGAAGTTCACCATCGCCGCGATGCGCTGGACCCGGCAGAACCACGATCTGCCCGCGCCCAGCACCCCGCGCACCGGCGAGATCACCGTCGCCGCGGCCGCGCAGGCCCTCGGCGTCAACCCCAGCGTGGTCTATCGCTGGATCCACGACAGACGACTGGCCGCCCGCCACACCGTCGTCGGCCGCTGGTGCGTCCCCTGGGACCCGGACATCGAAGCCCACTGCAGAACCCTGATCGCGAAATCCCCGTAGATCAGAAGTACGGCAACGTTCATCAATTCAGGAGGGGCAGTATGAAGGCCGCATCTCGATCCGCCCGGCGGTGCCGGAGTACTGCCGCTGCACCCCGACGGTGTGCTCCCTTCTTCACGTCCCCGGCCTGCTCGGGTCTTTGTTGACTTCACAAACCACGATGATCTGCGGTGGCCGTTCCGCGTGGCCAGACCCCTCCAACCTCACCAGTAACAAACCTCAGCTGGAGTCAGTACTAGAACGTGATGCCGAGGTTCTTCGCAGGCTCCACGAGGTACTGACCGAACAGCTTGACGATTCAGAACGCACGGCGCTGATGACTATCATTCCGCCCTGGACCGGATCGCGGCGGAAATGTGAGGGCATGGTCCGTCGTGACTGGCGTGCCACCCACCAAATTCCTTATGCGTCGGGCGGGCCGGTTTCTGAGCGAGATCAGCGGCTTTTCGGGCGCGCGTTTGGGCCGGGCCTCAAGGCGGCAAGCCTGCGGGTATGACACAAGTCGATGAATCTGCCCCCGCTGCTGTTCCGCCTGGAGAACGTGCCGACCTGCTCGCGGCGCTTGGCAGCCATCGTGGCCTTCTGCTCCGAACCGTCCGTGATCTAACGGATGACCAGGCGCGCGAGCGCACCACAGTCAGCGATCTTTGTCTCGGCGGCCTGATCAAGCACATCGCGGAGATGGAGCGGCGCTGGACGCGCTTCGCGGCCGGCGGCGCCGAGGCCATGGAGAGTGAACCCACTGACTGGACGAACCAGTTTCGCATGGGGGAAGACGAAACCTTGGACAGTGTGCTCGCCGACTTCGCCAGCGCATCCTCTCAAACTGATGTTTTCCTCAGTACAGCGGACCTCGGCCGGACATGGGAGCTGCCGTCTGCGCCGTGGTTCGAACCCGGGGCTCGCTGGTCCGTCCGGATGGTGGCTCTGCACCTGATCGGCGAAATCGCCCAGCACTCCGGACATGCCGACATCATCCGCGAGTCACTCGACGGCGCAAAGACCATGGGGTGAGAACTCAGCGACAACTGTGCGGAGCTGATCGCCACGATCGTGGCGACGCTGTCGACGCAGTCGGTGATCAAGGCGTACACGAGCCCCCCGGACCACCTCGAGTTCTCCCCCGACGGCATGGAGCATGGTCAGCTTCTGGAGGAACGCGTAGCGGTATGCCTCGGAACCGTCACGACACGGCAGCCGATCGGTACTCGGCATGCGGCCGGATGCAGCGTGCTGTCGCCGAGCAGAAAATGCGGTTGGCCGGGACGTTGGCCCTGTTTGGAGCGGCGGTGCCGGTCAGGGCGGCGACTCGGCCCGGGGTGGTGTCGAGCCGGTGGGTGAGCCACAGCAGGAATGCGGAGAGCGATTCCTCGGCCAGCGGAGCCGGGCTTCTAGATCGACAATGCCGCGTACAAGCAATACAAGAAAATATAACGGCTGGATCAGATGCCGAACATACGCCGGTCCAGTAGCGGGTGGCCGTTTCCTTGAGTGGCATGTTCCCAGCTCGACGCAGGTTCCACCGCTGTGACCCGGAGCCTGGTCGGGCTGTGGAAAGTGCCAAAGGACCAGTGATATATATGATCGGTGATGAACGCCTTCGAGCCGCAGCCGTCACATCGAGCGCCGCTGTCGGAACAGGGCGCCGATGATTCAGGCCGGGATCTGGTCGACGTGATGATGCCCTACTACGGGGACGTCGGCATGATGCAGGAAGCGGTCCGGAGCGTCCTGGCCCAGCAGGACCCGCACTGGCGGCTCACCGTGGTCGACGACGGCGCCGAGCCCGGCGTCCCGGAGTGGTTCGCCGAGCTGACCGCGGTCCACGGGGCCGACAAGATCCGCTACCAGCGCAACGAGACCAACCTCGGCATCACGGAGAACTTCCAGAAGTGCCTGAGCCTGGTCACCCAGCCGCTGGTCACCATGATCGGCAGCGACGACCGCATGCTGCCCAATTACGTCGGCACCGTCCGCGCCCTGATGAGGGACTTCCCTCAAGCCTCTCTCGCGCAGCCCGGCGTCGAGATCATCGACGAGAAGGGCGAGCTCACCGAGCCCTGGGTCGACAAGATCAAGAGCCGGGTGTACGCCCCCCGCGTCCACGGGGCGGCCGCCCTCAGCGGTGAAAGCCTTGCCGTCAGCCTGCTGCGCGGCAACTGGATGTACTTCCCCGCCATCTGCTGGCGCGCCGACGTCATCACCGAGGTCGGCTTCGACCCGGCCCTGCGCGTCGTGCAGGACCTGGCCCTGACGCTGGCCTGGGTCCGCGCCGGAGCCCAGATCGTCGTCTCGGACACCGCCTGCTTCCAGTACCGCCGCCACGCCGTCAGCGTCTCCAGCGAGCGTGCCTTCGCCGGCACCCGCTTCACCGAGGAGCGCGCGTTCTTCCTCGACGAGGCCGCCAGAATGGACGACCTCGGCTGGCACAAAGCGGCCCGTGCAGCCCGCCTGCACCTGTCCTCCCGCATCCACGCCGCCACTCTCCTGCCCTCCGCCATGCGGCGTGGCAACGCCTCCGGCATGCGCACTCTGGCGGGCTACGCCTTCGGCCCGGCCCGCCGGCAAGACGGAGGCTCTTAGCAGCAAGCCCGCGTGATCGCGTTGACGAACGGGTCACATGCGGCTGAACCGCTGCGAAATCGTGCCACAATCTGGTGTTCGACAGCCGGTCCAGTGAAGAGTCCTGATTTGTCGTCAAGCGATCACCGCGGCAGGAAACCGGGCGATCCGCCTCGGCCGGTATGCCCGGATCCATGCGGAAGAAGGCATCCGCGAGACTTGGGAACAGGTTCCGCGGGATGGGAGCGAGGGGGAAACGCATGACAGGTACAGAGGTCCTCGACACCGCCGTGGTGGGCGCCGGGCCCTACGGCCTTTCGGTGGGGGCGCACGCCCGGGCGCGGGGCTCCCGCACCCGGGTGTTCGGCACGCCGATGCGGGCCTGGGCCGAGCACATGCCGGTGGGCATGAAGCTCAAGTCCGAGCCGTGGGCCTCGCACCTGTCGGATCCGCGTGACCAGTACACGCTGAGGGAGTTCTGCCGGCTCAAGGGGCTGCCCTACGCGCACGGTGTCCCCACGCCCGTCGAGACGTTCGTCGACTACGGCCGGTGGTTCCAGCAGGAGGCCGTGCCGGATGTGCACGAGACCGACGTGGTACGGGTTGATCAGACTGGTTCGGTGTTCACGCTCGAGCTGGCCGACGGGGGCTCGGTGCGGGCCCGCACGGTGGTGCTCGCCGCAGGCTTCCTGCCGTTCCCGCGAATACCCGAGGCGCTGGCCGGGCTCCAGGCCCCGCAGGTGCTGCACAGCAGCACGGTGAACGACCTGTCCGCCTTCGCCGGCAAGCGGGTCACCGTGGTCGGCGCGGGACAGGCTGCGATCGAGATCGGCGTGCTGCTGGACGAGGTGGGCGCGGACGTGACACTGGTGGCGCGGGCTGCCAGGCTGGCGTGGAACAGTTTCCCCGCCGATCTGCCCACCAGCCTGTGGCAGCGGCTCCGCCAGCCGGAGAGCGGCCTCGGTCCCGGCTACTACAACAAGGTGCTGGGCGACCTTCCGTCCCTGTTCCGGCGGCTGCCGGGGGCGTACCGCATGGAGGTCGTCCGTAAGACGCTCGGCCCGCAGGGCTCGTGGTGGATCCGCGACCGCTTCGAGAAGTCCTTCGACGACGCGCACGTCCTGACCGGCACCCAGATCACCTCGGCCCAGCCCGAGGGCGATGCGCTCCGGCTGGAGCTGTCGTGTGGCCGGGAGCTGGAGGCCGACCGGGTGATCGCCGCGACCGGGTTCGAGGTGGACATCCGGAAGCTGACGGTACTGGGCGACGAGCTGCGCGGCCGGGTCCGCGGCCTGCTGGGCTCGTACGGCCCGCCGCACCTCGGCGCGGGCTTCGACTCGTCGGTGCCCGGACTGCACATCGTGGGGCTGGCGGCGGCGGCGACGTTCGGGCCGTCCATGCGGTTCGTGTTCGGGTCCGCGTTCGCGGCTCGCAAAGTGGCGCCGAGGTTGCCACGCTGAGCTCGGGCCGCACGGTGGTCTTCACGCCGAGTCAACAGAGACGAGCCATATGATCAGGTCGAGCTCCGCCACCAGGGCTTCCGTTCGGTTCGGCATTTCCTTGGCAAGACGAGGGCTACCTTGAACTTCACTATAAGCTGGTTTCCATGTCAGTGAGAGCGTCGATGGACGCGGACACCGCGACCGACGCCGTGCTCCTGAAGCTCGACCGGAACATCTTCCACCATGGCGGGCTGGGAGTGATCCGGAGTCTGGGACGACTGGGGATCCGGGTCCACGCCATGCGCGAGGACCGGTTCACCCCGGCCGGGGTCTCCCGCTACGCGCGCCGGACGATGTCACCGATGCCGGCCCGCGCCCATCCCGACGACGTGCTCGATCTGCTGGACCGGCTCGCCGACGGGCTCCCCGGACCGGCCGTCCTGGTCACCACGGACGACGCCGGCGCGATCTTCCTGGCCGAGCACGGTGACAAGCTGCGTCCCCGCTATCTCTTCCCCGATCCCCCGGCCGATCTGCCGCGCCGGGCGGCCGGGAAGGCGACGCTCGCCGAGATCTGCCGCGCCGCCGGGGTGCCGCATCCGGCGACGGTGGTTCCCGTGGACGCCGCCGAGGCCACAGCCTTCGCCGATTCCTGCGGCTATCCGGTCGTCGCCAAGGTGAATCTCCCCTGGGCCGCCGACAGAACAGTGGGAGTGCAGAGCACGACGATCGTCCGCGGCCGGGACGAACTGCTCGGGCTGGTCGAGCGGGCCCGCCGGGCGACCGGCGACGGCCCGGACACCGGCCTGCTGCTCCAGGAATACCTCGCGCCCGCGCCGACCGGTACGCGCCAGGACTGGTTCTTCCACGGCTACTTCGACACGGCCTCGCGCTGCCTGTTCGGCCACACCGGGATCAAGGAGCGCTCCTTCCCGGTCAACGCGGGTCTGACGACCTACGGCCGGTGGGTACCGAACGACCGGCTGCGCGCGGAGGCGGTCGCCCTGCTGTCCGGGTTGGGCTACCAGGGGGTCGTCGACCTCGACTACCGGTGGGACCCACGCGACGACAGCTATCGGCTCCTGGACTTCAACCCCCGGCTGGGTGCCCAGTTCCGGCTGTTCCAGGACACGGCCGGCATCGACGCTGTCCGGGCCCTGCACCTGGACCTCACCGGGCGCGGCTTCACCCCGGGCGATGCGGTGCCCGGCCGGGCTCTGGTCGTGGAGAACTTCGATCCGCTCGCCGCACTCGGCTATCGGCGAGAGGGGACCCTGTCGACGCGGTCCTGGCTGGCTTCCCTACGCGCCGCGGACGAGGCCGCCTGGTTCGCCCGTGACGACCTCGCCCCGTTCTTCCTGAGCGGTGCACGGACGCTGTGGCAGGCCGCGAAGAACCGTCTCAGCCGATGAAGCCCACACCGGGGACGTTTTCCCCGGGCAACGGACGCGCCCGCTACGGACGGCCACCGGCGGCGAGCGTCTCCCGATACCAGGATTCATAATCGTCGAGGCAACGATCCAGGTCGAACTCCTCGGCGCGCCGGGCCGAGCCCTCACCCAACCGCGCCAGCTGCTCGGCGTCGCCGAGCAGCCCGCCCAGCGCCTCGGCCAGAGCGGCGGCGTCGCCGGGGGCGACGAGCACGCCGTTGTCCGGCCCGACCAGTTCCGGCAGCGCCCCGATCCGGCTGGCGACCAAGGGCCGGCCCTGCACCAACGCTTCCAGGGCGGTCAGCCCGAAGATCTCCGGAGTGGTCGACGGCACGGCGAGCAGCGCGGAGCCGCGGAGGCACTTGGCGACCTCCGGCGGTGTCAGCCAGCCTCGGAACTCGACCGTGCCGGCCGCCACCAGGTCCGCGGCCTCCGCCTCCAGGCGGGCGCGCTCCGGACCGTCGCCGACCACCACGAGCCGCGCCTTCGGCTGCGTCCGGGCCAGGATGCCGAAGGCCGCCAGCAGGACGTCGGCGCCTTTCAGCGGACTGAGCCGGCCCACGAAGGCCGCCTGCCACACGTCCGTGACCGGAGCCGGGGCGAAGACCCGGTCCGCGGCGTGCGGGATCACCCGGACCGGCACCCGGCCGGTGTCGGGGCGGATCGCGTCGGCGACGAACCGGCTCGGGGCCGCGAAACCGTCGATCCGGGTCAGGCCGAACAGCCGGTAGGCGGGCCGCATCAGGAAACGCAGGTGCAGGTAGCGGAGCAGCGCACCGGGCGAGATCCGGCCGGCGTTGTCGGCGACCTGCCAGCGCAGCAGTCTCCGGGTCCAGTCTTCGGGGCCGTGGATGGTGAGAATCCGCACCGCGCCGCGCGTGGCCGGGAACACTGCCGGGCCGAACCCGCCGACGGTGTGCAGATGGACGCAGTCCGGCTGGAACTCCCGCATGATCCGTCGCACCTCGCGGTACGCCCGGTGGTGCCAGACGAACCCGGCCAGCTTGCCGACCGGCCCGCCGGCCACCGGCGGGACGAGATCGTCGGCGAAGACGGGCCGATCGCCCGAAGGGATGTCGAGAGCCACCACCCGGACCTCGTGGCCCCGGGCGCTCTGGCCGTCCCGGAGCATGCGGACGAACTTCTCCGCGCCCCCGGCTTCGAAGCCCAGGTTGACGATGTGCAGAATTCTCACGGGCGCCGCGCAATCCTCGAACCGACAAGGGGGGCTGCGAACCGCCCTGGTTCGAGAATCGGCACAGCCACACCGAGGACACCGAACCATGGCACTATGAACGCTCGCAGACGGGCGTCCTTTTCACGGGCGCCCGGCGACGGCGGCGGCCTCCCGGCCGCTCCCGGTCACCGACCGGATCCGCCAAGCGACGAAATCCGGCCGAGGGGAGCGAAGGGCAGCCGGTCACCGGCCCCGAAATCATAATGGCGAACAGCAAGCGACGGCACTGGGCGCTTGTCGGCGCCGCCGTGACCGCGGTCGTCGTCGGCGCCGGCATCGCGACCGCCGTCTCCGGTGGAGACCCCGGCGGGCCCACGGCTTTCGGCCACTCGCCGGCGGCGACGTCCGGCACCACAAGCCCGGCCGGCGCGCCCACGGCTCCGGCCGGCAGCACCGGCTCCACGTCGAACGGCTCCGCACCCGGCATCACCGCACCGAGCACGAGTGCCGCCAAGAACGCGCAGCTGGCCGACATGAAGTGGGGTCTGGACTACAGCGACACCCTGGCATACGACACGCCGGACCAGGTGAAAACCGCCCTCGACGACGCCAAACGACTCGGGATGGACTACATCCGCGTCGACTTCGGTTGGGAGGACCACCAGAACTTCGCGAACTTCCCGCCGGACTTCTCCAAGTTCGACAAGGTCGTCGCCGGAGCGAACGCCCACGGCCTGAAGATCCTGGCCACCATCGACTTCCCGCCACCGTGGGCGCGCCGGGACGCTTGCAAGGACACCGCCGCTTGCCCGCCCGCCGACAACGCGCTGTTCGCGAAGTTCGTGAAGCAGGCGGTTGCGCGCTACTCGGCACGGGGCGTCCACTACTGGGAAGTGTGGAACGAGCCCAACATCGTGGCCTGGGCCCCGCTCCCGGACCCGGCGGACTACACCAAACTCCTTGTGACGGTCTCCGCGGCGATCCGCTCCGCGGACCCGCACGCTTACATCCTGATGGGGGGCCTCGCGGCCGACCATCCGAGCCCCGGCGCGCCCTTCATCGCCCCGTACGACTTCATCACCGCCGTGGCCAACGCCGGCGGTCTGAAGGCCGTCGACGCGATCGGCTACCACCCCTACCCGGACGGCGACCCCGCGACCAGCAAGACCTTCCTGGCCATCAGCAAATCGCCGAAGAGCATCATCGCCGCGCTGAACCAGGCCGGGGCCCCGAACATGCCGATCTGGATCACCGAGACCGGAGCGAACATCCCAGCGCTGATCTGGGGACCGCCGGAGCAGGTCAAGCCACAGGAGACGGCGCAGGTGCAGCAGGCCAAGCGCGAGGTGGAGGTACTGTCCTCGTATCCGAACGTGGTGTCCTTCTTCTGGTTCTCCTACCAAGACGACCCACCCGCCCACCTGGTCTTCGGGCTGCGGCGGGGCGACGGGACCTACCGGCCCTCGTTCGACGCCCTGAAGCAGATCATCGCCGACGCGAAGAAGGCACGATGAACACGGGCAAGGCGCCACGGGTCTCCGTGGTCATTCCGGTCGTCCCCCGTCAGCCCTTTCTCGACGAGACACTGCTCTCCATCCAGAAGCAGACCTTCCAGGACTGGGAAGTGGTCCTGGTGCTGGACGGCGAGTGCGAGGAGAACCGGCGGGTGGCCTCCATGCTGCCCCCCGACCAGCTCCGGTTCGCCGTCACACCGCGAGAGCGCTCCGGCATAGCGGCGGCCCGGAACGCCGGGCTCCCCGAGTGCCGCGGCGACCTGGTGGCCTTCTGCGACGGGGACGACCTGTGCGAGCCGGAGCGACTGGCCCGGCAGGTCGCCGAGTTCGACCGCCGTCCCACCCTGGGGATGGTCTCCACCTGGGCCCGCCGCTTCGACAGCGCCACCGGTGCCGACCTCGGCCCGCTCCACTGCCCCACCGAGTCCGACGCGCTGGCCCGCCGACTGTTGTTGTTCAACACGGTGACGGTGTCCACGGTGATGGCGCGGCCGGAGGTGGTGCGCGAGGCGGGCTACTTCCGCAGCGCCGCGATCCAGTGCGAGGACTATGACCTCTGGCTCCGGATCCTCGGCCGGGCCGAGATCGCCGCGGTGCCGGAGGAACTGCTGCGCTACCGCGTGCATGAGGGGCAGTTCAGCCACCGGGCGAAGATCATGCCGCAGAGCGGCCTGCTGCGGCGCGAGAAGGTGGCGGCGGCCCGGCGACTAGGGCTCAGTGTGCCGGTGACCCGGCTCAAGCACATGGTCTGGGAAGGGGTCCAGCTGGCGCACCGGCGCTGGTAGGACTGGCGCGCTGGCGCCGGTGGGAGCCGGCGCCGGATAGTCCGGGCGGCTGTCGGCACCTCGTCCGCCGCACCCGCCCGGAAACCGTCATCGATCCGCGCCCGGCGGCCCAGCACGGCGACGACCTGGTTCCGGAAGCGGATCGCGCTCTTCGGGTTCCGGGCGGAAGAACGATTCGGGCACGACGATCGGTCGCAGGATCTGGGTCTCCGCGTCCGCCGCCGACGGCGGCGGCACCCGGCCCGGCGATCCGTCCCGGTACTGCAACCGGGCTTGCTCGGCCGCAGACCCCTGACCTGCCGGTCCTCCTGATCCCGCCGGTCCCGGCTGACGGGGCGTCGACCGGGGCCGTACCCGCAGGCCCCCCGTCCGCGGCGGCCGCCAGCTCTCCCGTCCGTAGAACCGCGGCGTGGCATAGCCGTCGTCCTCTGTGCCGTCCACGCCCGCACCGTACGCGTCGAAGCGGTCGCTGCGCCCTCGTGCCTCCGGACGGTTCCATGGGAAGAACATCGGTTCGGTGACGGCTGTCGAGTCGCCGACCCCGATCCACGGGCTCTGCCGGGCTCGCGGACGCTCCCGCAGGCCGCCGGGCGGCGCCGCGGCGCCGACGCCGGCCGGAGCCCGCTCCCCGTCGGGGGCGAAGTCCTCGTCGGTCTCCACCTCGAAGGAGTCGTAGGCGTCGTACTCCTCGCCGACCGCGTCCAGTTCCGCCATCTTCGCCCCCGGCACGAACGCCACGGCGAACAGCCCCGAGGCCAGGTTCCCCAGCGCCCAGGCCCAGCCGACCCAGTTCAGGCCCCGGTGCGCGAAGCCGAGCGCCAACGCCAGCGTCGCGACCAGGTACACCACGTTGCTGCCGAGCAGCGGCTTCATCCGCCCCGTGATCCGCAGCGCGCTGCTGGCCCAGGTGTGGAACGCGACCGCGAGCGCGCCCAGCGCCAGCACCGTCAGCAGCCCCTGCGCGTGCTCCGGGTACTTGCCGCCGAACAGGCTGAGCAGCGGCTTGCGCACCAGGATCACGGCCGCGACGCCCGGGACCATCACCGCGGTCATGATCTTCGCGGACCGCTTCATCAGGCTGCGGAGCTGGGCGGGGTCGTGGGCGCCCTCGGAGAAGAGCGCGTCGCCGATTGCGTACGAACCGGTCGACAGCAGCGCCGCGATCTGGGAGCCCAGGTAGTAGTACGTGACATTGTCGGGCCCCAACCAGCGCAACACGATGATCGGCAGCGCCAGTTGCGGGACCAGGTTGAGCAGCGAGGAGAAGTGCGTGGTCGCGGAGTAGCTCGCCGTCTCCCGGATCCGGGTGCCTCCGAGCCGGAAGGAGAACCGGAAACCCAGCTTCCGGTACATCAAGTACACCGACGCCAGGGTGGCGACGACGTATCCGACTCCGGAGGCCGCCACGATGCCCATGGCGCCCATGCCGACCACCGCCGCCGGGATCATCAGCTTGGCCAGGCTCTGGACGAACCCGTCCACCAGCGTGTTGTACTCGGCCCGGCGCGCGGCCATGAAGACCGAGTCCGTCACGAGGTTGACCGTGGCGAAGACACAGATGCCGATCAGGACCACGGCGTAGACCGGCTTGTCCTGAACGAAGGCGAGGTCCGGCGAGATCTTCTTCACGGCCAGGGCATAGCCCGTGCCGATCAGGAAGCTGGCCGCCGCCACGAGCCCCAGCATCACCGACACCTGGCGGTTGCGCGCCGCGCCGCGGGCCTGGAACCGGATCATCGTGGCCCCGAACCCGAAGGTGCTCATGAACGAGATGAGCGAGATCGCCGACAGCAGCGTGGTCGCCAAGCCGATCTGGGTCGAGCTGTAGAGGTGCGCGACGAGCGCCCAGAATATAAAGCCTATGCCTGCGGTGAGGCCGGCGGAGGCCATGAGGAACAGCGAGTTCCGGAGCATCTTCGTGCCCGCGCCGCCACCCGCGTCGCCGGTGTCCGCACCGTCGTGGTCTGAGCCGTCAGCGTCCGAATAGTCGGCGTTCGCATGGCCGGCATTCGAAGTGTCTGCGTCCGGTTCGGCGGCCCCCCGTCGGCGGCGCCCCTTAGCCATGCCGCGCCTTCCGGACCCGGAGACCGAACAGGCAGCCCGACAACAGCAGGAAGCACAGCACAGCCGTCGTGCCCTCCGACGGGTGCTCGAAGAAGTGGGTGAGCCGGTATCCAGTGGTCTGCGGGTGGGACAGGTTGTCGAGGCACAGGTAAACCCACACCAGGAACGAGTACCCGCCGACCGCGGCCAACCCGGCCTCAACCGCGTCCGGCCGCCCGGCCCGACGGGTCCAGAACGTGCCGGTCCGGGCACGCAGCGCGAAAGCGCACCCGAACGACAGCGCCAGGCACAGCGCCCCGAAGGTGTCACGCCGCAGCGGCAGCACGGCGGTGATCGGCTCACTGAGCACCCCGGGCCGCAGCACCGCGATCAGAGCCACATAGACCCAGCCCAACAGCCCGGCAACCATCGCCGTCTCAGCGGCGGGCCGGAACATCGTCCTCATACATCATCCCCGGTCGGCAGTACTCTTCCCCGGGCCGATCGCCGCACGGTAGGTCTCGATCAGCGTGGAAGCATGGTCCGGCCACGCAAAGCGCGCCAGCGCGTACTCCCGGCCGTACTTGCCCATCTGTTGACGCAGCTCGAAATCCGCGGCGATCTCCCGTAGCCGGAGGCGGAGCGTCTCCGTGTCCCGGTCGATCAACGATATCCGATCGCGATCCAGCTCATAGGCTGCGTATCCACTGAAATCGGTGGTCACGACAGCGATTCCGGAGCTCATCGCTTCCTGGACGGTGAGCGGGAACCCCTCGGCCGTCGAGGGGAGGGCGAAGATGTCGCACGCCCGGTAGGCGGCGGCCATGTCGACGGGAGCGAGGGAGCCGAGGTAGATCACGGAGTCCTCCGCCGCGGCCAGCGCTTCGGCCGGCCCACCGGCGAACACCAGCCGGTAGGCCGGATCGTCCGCCGCGAGCAACATGTCGAATCCCTTGTTGGGCATGAACCGCCCGGCGAACAGCACCAGCACGCCGTCTCGCGGCAGATCCAGCTTCTCCCGCTCGGCGGCCTGCTCGGCGGCGTCCCGGACCGGCTGGAACAGTGCGGTGTCGACGCCGTTCGGCAGGTGCCGCATCCGCTCCGGCCGCGCCCCGAGGCCGCGGGCGAAGGCCGCGACGTCCGAATTCAGGGTGAAGACAGAGCGCGCGGTCCGCATGAGCAGCCGGCCGGCCGTCGCATAGACGGCCTTCTGGATCAGGCCCACAGCGGCCGACTTGTGCTGCACCAGCGTCACGTGCTGCGTGGCCACTATCGGGGTGCCGGTCACCTTGGCCGCGGTGAGCGCGGCCCACGACGTCAGATAGAAGGCATCGTGGATGTGCACGACGTCGGCCCAGCGCGCCCAGCGCACCGCACTGCGCAGCAGCTTCGGTCCCGGGATCGGGAACGGCACTTCGGCCTTGCGCTCCAGACCGTTCCAGGCCCGGACCCGCACCACCCGGACCCCGTCCTCATCGGTGATGCTGCTTCGGTCCCCGGTAGTGAGCACCGTCACGTCGACCCCGGCGGCGGTCAGGTGACGGGCCTCGGAGTACACCACGTTCTCGATGCCGCCCAGGTGTGGCGGGTAGTAGTGGCAGACGAGGAGGACTTTGAGCGGTCCGGCGACGTCGTCACTCATCGGTAGATCTCCACTCCGGGGCTGACGTAGATCTTGTCCATCAGGTCTTCGAGCAGCTTGGTCGGGTACACGTAGGGCACGGCCGTACCCCGGTAGTCGATGGACGCCCGGTCCTCGTCCACCTCCGCGTGCCCGAGCAGGACGTAGCTCCCCGGTTGCAGCAGGAGCGGGTTGACCGTCATCTCGACCGGGCCGATGAAGATCGTCTGAATCCGTTCCCAGACGTCCTGACTGGTTTGGAGCAGCATGGTCTGCTGCGCGTCCGGCGGGGTGCGGTCGAACACGCTCTGGAGCCAGGCCGCCGCGTCGTTCTCCGGCGCGGTCGGGTAGTACTCGTCGTAGTACTTGCCGGAGTTGGACAGCGCGAGCTGCGGCTGATAGCCGCCGGTGAGGCGGGGCACCACACCGGTGATGTCGACGGCCATCGCGGCGATCATCGCCGCGAGCAGCGGTGTCCGGTAGCGGCCGCACCAGCGCAGCGCCCAGAGCAGACCGGCGGCCATGAACGGGCCGAAGAAGAAGATGCCTTGCTGGAGCGCGCGCAGGACGCTGTAGTCGACCGTGAGCTGCGGCACGAGCGTCAGCAGGACCAGGACCCCGATCGAGCCCACGGCCAGTGCGGCCTGGTCCCGGGTCGGCGTCAGTTCGGCGCGGACCCGCCGGTAGCGCAGGCCCAGGAGGGCGACGGCGGTGCCGAGCAGCAGCAGGAGCTGGATCGCGGCGGCGATGCCGAAGCGGACCAGGCCGTTCAGACTCGCCACCGGCAGGCCGAGGCTCTGCAGCTTGGTGCCGAGCGAGGTCAGCGGCAGATCCGGGATGGAGGTGATCGGCGTCGGGTACTTGTCGATGACTTCCTGCGGGAACAGCAGGCCCTGCTCGCGGTCGCCGGCGGTCGAAGCACGGGTCTCGGCCAGGTAGGCGTCCATGCGCTGCTGGTCGGTGACCTGGGAGGCGCCGACCAGGCTGTTGGCGGTGTCGGCGGAACCGACATCCGACTTCTGGCCGATGACCTCCTTCCACGCGGAGGTCAGGGTGCTGGTCAGCTGTCCGCTCGTGTTGGTGACCGGGCCGGCCCAGCCCACGGCCAGAACGGCGGTGAGGGCGACCAGCCAGACGGTGAGGAACGCCGGGGCGGTCCGCTTCGGCATCGAGCTGTCCGGGACCGGCGGCGGGGCGGCCGGGGACTGGGCAGGGGCGGAGCGCCGCCGGACCGAGTCGGCGCCGCCTGCGGTGAAGGCGACGGCCGGGATGAGCACCGTGGCCGTGATGTCCGCGTCGGACGCGCCGTCTTCGCGGGCCGTGTCCACGCCGTCGCCATAGGCCCAGACGCCTGCGGTCTGGCTGTCGGCGGTTCTTATGGCAGCGGTCTGTCCGTCTGCGGCGGCGCCGTGGCCGTCCCGGCTCCGCCGCCGCTCTCCGATCCGGTCCAGCAGCCGCCAGGCCGTCGTGATCACCACCCCGGACCCCAGAACCATCACCAGCACATACGCCGTCGAGTAGTGCGCGAGCACGATCCCGGCCATCAAGGGGATCAACGCGTAGCGACGTGTTCGGGCGTCCCCCCTCTGTTCGGACATCACCACGACCGCGGCACCCAGCACGACGAACGCGATCTCTTGGCGTGCCATGTACGCCATGTCGGTGAAGAACGTCGGGAACGTCAGGAACAGCGCCGAGGACAGCAGTGCCACCTGCCGCGAGGCGAGGTTGTGGACCGAACGGAACAGGGCGACCGGAGCCGCCGCGAACATCAGCGGGAAGACGATCTTCCAGACCCCGGCCGCGGAGATCGCGGTGAGTTTGGTCAGCGCGAGCGGCAGCAACGTGATGCTGAGACAGGCGTTGTACGCGGTCGGGTAGTCCGAGATCACCCAGTGCCCGCCGCCGAGGTTGAGCCGGTAGACCTCGTACTCCACCTGGATGTCGTGCCCGGTGATCAGCCACCCGCGCAGCGACGTCAGCAGCAGCAGTGCGCCGGCGCCGAGGAAGACGCCGAGCTCCAGCACCTCGACCGCGTACCGGTTGTGCCGGATCAGCATCAGGGCCAGCAACCCGGCGACCCCCGTGTACGCCAGCATGCTGACCTGGGGGCCGAGCCCGTTGTTCAACCGCGTGGCGCCCGCGAAGGCCAGGACCAGGCACAGTGCGCCGTAGCCCGCGACGACCTGCAGGCCGGGCAGCCGCCGCACCCGGCTCCAGTCCACCGGTCCGCACTCCGGGGAGAACGCCCCGATCATCAGGTTGACCAGCGCAAACCCGGCCGCCAACGGAACGGTCGCGAGCGGTCGGTGGTAGCCGACCAGCGGCGCGCCGAAGTTCACGAGGAGCAGCACGCCGAAGTCGGTGACGATTGCGAAGGCGAAGGCCACCAGCAGCGCGGCGTCGAGCCGGGACACGACGCGACGCGCCAGGCCCAGCCACAACGTGGTGGGCGCTCCGAGGATCAGCCACAGACCCGCCAGAGTGGCCAGCGGACCGGGGAGGTAGTAGGCGCCGAAGGAGGCGGTCACGCCGGCGAGGACGACGCTCGCCAGCAGGGCTGTCCTGCCGTTCGAGCTCTCCCGGTTCAGAATCCTCTCGGTGTTCAGAATCCCACCTGCTCGTAGACGTCCTCGATCGCTGAGACCACGTGGTCCCAGCGACTGCCGATGACCCGCGCGGAGCCCGTCGCCGCCAGGGCGGCCAGCGCCGAGCGATCCCGGGCAAGGTTGTCGATCGCGGCGGCCAGGTCCTGCGGCGTCGGCGGGACGAGCAGGCCGGCGCCCTCGACCGTCTCGATGTTGCCGGGCACCGCGGTCGCCAGCACCGGCAGCCCGGCGGCCATGGCCTCCAGCACCACCAGCGCCATGCCCTCGCGGTCCGACGGAAGGACAAACAGCTCGGCGTCCGCGTACTCCTTGATCAGGTCCTCGCCGTGCTTGCGCCCGGCGAACTCCACGCGATCGTCCAGCCCGAGCCGCGTCGCCTGCTCCCGGAGGGCCGGGCCCAGGTCGCCGTCGCCGACAAGCCGCAGCCGTACCGGTTCGGTGACCTTCGCCATCGCGTCGAGAAGCCGGGCCACGTTCTTCTGGGTGCCCAGTCGGCCGACGAACAGCAGCCGCAGCGGGTCGGGTCCCGAACCCACTGCCGGCTCCACACTCGGAGCGCGCGGCGGCAGGAAATACTCGTCGGCGACGCCGTTGGGGACCACGTAGATCTTCGCCCGGTCCGCGCCGTACCGCTCGGCCAGGAAGTCGCGCTGCGACTCGGTGAGCACGATGACGCCGGCCGCGCTCCGGACAACTCGGCCGAACAGGTGCTTCTTGTAGAACGGGAGCAGACGGCCGAGCGGTCCCGAGGCGTCGACCTCCATGTGGAAGTGCAGGATGTACCGCAGGCCGCGCAGCCGCGCAGTGAGCCAGACCTGCTCCGGCACCACCGCCGCCGCACAGTGCAGATGGACCACGGTGCCACGCCGGATCCGCAGCAGTGAGCCGAACATGCCGGGGGCGAGTGGTGTATGCGCGACGGTCAGCGCACGGTGCCGCCGGACTTGGACGCCGCCCTCTTCAACCGCCTGGCGCGGCGCGCCGTCGGCCCCGTTGTCGGTGGTGACCACGCTGACGTCGTTCCGGGCCGCGAGCCGAGTGGCCAGGATCTGGACGACCTGCTCCAGACCGCCGAGCAGCGGCGGGTAGTTCGGAGTGACCTGAACGACGCGTCGGCGCTTGCCCGACGCGGAGCCGGCGACGGAACCGACGGGGGGGATGTGCTCAGGAGAACTCTGCTCGGTCATGCCACCGCGATCCTGTAGTGGAGGGTTTGGTCGCTGCCGTTGAGGGCGACCCACACGTATTCGGCCGCTGGGTTGACGGGCATGCTGACGACAGCGCTGATCGCTTGGCCGTCCCAGGTGAGGACGGAACTGCGGCTGTCGTCGACGTTGCCCTTGGCGTCGACCGTCCAGACCCGGACGCTATAGGCGTCCGTGCCGGTTTCGACGGCGTGCACGCTCACCGGCACGGTCAGTACGGTGCCGTCGACCTGAGGCGGTGTTGTGAAGTAGAGAGCCGTGTACGGCTGCGGCGTCCTCGTGAACGAGTCCCGCAGCTCGGCGCGGACCGGCGGCAGCGTGAGCAGCACGCCGACGGCGGCGACGCCCGCCGCGCCCGCCGCAAGGCGTCGGCGCTTCTGCACGAGGAAGGAACGGACGGACCCCGAACGGGTGGGCGCATCGACGGCAGCGGCCGCAGCATCGGCGGCGGCATGAGCGCTGGCTTGGGCGTCGGTGGTGTCGACCAGGCCGGTGTCAGGACCGTAGCCCGGAGCTGCCGGCTCCGCGGTCTGCCGCGGCATTGTCAGCGGGCTCAACTGTGTGGTGTCGGCCATCGGGTCCGGACGGTCCGGCTCGTGGCTCTGCTGAGCAGCGAGCTGCCAGGCCTGCCGCCTCGACTCCGCTGTTCCGGCCCGGGGGTCGCCCGGCCAGATCGGTTCGCCCGGCCCGGCCACAGGGCTCCGGCCACCGGATCGCGGGTCGTGGAAGAAGGGCTCGTGGGTACCTGGTTCGTCAAAAACCGGTTCGTGGGAAACGGGTTCGTAGGGACGTCCCGGTGCCCGGTGTCCGTCTCCCGGGACGGCGGCGCCGGCCTGTCCCGCGGCCGGGGACTTCGGGGACCGGGCCGCGAACAGCCGGGCGAACGCGTCGCTCAGGCGGCCGTGCCGCTGCCGGTCTGGCATCCCGGTGTTGCTCCTTCTGCCTCTGACGCGTTCGCCGAACGCATCGCTGGGAACCGGGTGCGATGGACCTCGGACCGGACGGGGGCGTCCTGGACCTGGTACGAGCCGCCGGTCGCCGGGCTGTCGTGCCGGATCCGGTGGCCGATCAGGTGAGCCAGGTTCCGGACTCCGTCGCGGACCGAGTTGAGCTTCACATCGCCGCCGCGCACCCGGTACTCGATGTGAGTCTCCGTCACTTTATATCCCGCGAGGACCGCCGCGTTCTTGATCTCCTGGGAGAAGGCCATGCCCGGGGAGCGGACGTCCACGCCGGCCCAGACGTGGCGGTGGAAGATCCACATTCCCGACTGGGAGTCCCGGATGCCGTGGCGGAAGATGAGGCGGCTGACGAAGCTCAGGACGTGGTTGGCCCAGAAGTGGGAGTGCTTCATGGCGCCCAGGTTGGCCGAGTGCAGGCGGTCGGTGGTCAGGAAGTCCGCGCCGGAGCTCTCCAGCTCGGCGAGGAGCTCCGGGAGGTGGTCGAACGGGTAGGTCCGGTCGGCGTCGCCGGAGGCGATCACGTCGCCCTGGGCGGCGGCGAAGCCGGCCTTGTAGGCGTTGCCGTAGCCCTTCTCGGGCTGGAACACGACCCGGGCGCCGCAGGCCCGCGCCAGCTCCCCGGTCCCGTCGCTGGAGTTGTTGTCCACGACGACGATCTCCGTCGACCAGCCGAGATCGGCCAACTCCGAAACCGGTATCGAAGCTATGACGGCTTCTATGTTCTCGGCCTCGTTATAAGCCGGTATCACGACCGACAACGATCGCATTCGAGTCCCCCCAACGGAACGGTCTGGCGGTTGCTCCTTCGGCCCTGTGGCCGGAATCGGCCAGTGGCGAAAGGTGTACGGCAGGGTTACGCGTCGTGCACGTATTCAAGGGGCACCGGAAGACAAGAACTACGAGCCCTGTCACGAGCGGTGGAACTTGTCGGGGGCGCCGGGCCGTCGGTGGCGTGCGGCCTCGAAATCATAGGGCATTCCGCCCGGAGATCCGTCGATGGAGCCGGTATGTGTAGAGCATTTTGAGAATATGTTTGGACGTGTGCACTTGGCCGATCCAGATCCGGGGCAGAGCGTGCCGCCCCAAGGACAACCGGGATACGACGGCGCACCCGTAGTCGTAGCCGGCCTCGGCGACCGCCGTGCGGGCCGCGGCGTCCATCGACCCGTAGGCGTAGCAGTAGCCGCTCGGCGGCTTCCCGATGATCTCGGACAGCTTCTCGCGGCTGTCCGCGACCTCGCTGCGCAGCACCTCCGGGGCGGCGCCGGCCAGAGCCGTGTGCATCGTGCCGTGCGACCCGACCTCGAACCCGGCGTCAGCCCAACGCCGGATCCCCGTCTCGTCCACCAGCGGCCACGGAGTGCCCTCGTCCCACTCGTTCGCCCCGCCGATCCGGCCGGCCAGAACGTAGAACGTCCCGGAGAAGCCGAAACGCTGCAGGATCGGGAGCGCGTTCTCGACAACGTCGGTGTACCCGTCGTCGAAGGTGAGGCCGATCAGGCCCCGCGCCGACCCGGCGGCTCGCGCGGCGAGGAGTTCGGCGACGGAGACACCGCGCAGCCCGCGCCGGCTCAGCGTCGCCATCTGTTCTTCGAACCGCTCCGGGGTCACCGCGAGGTTGTGCGGGTCGTACGGGCGGACACCCACCGAGTGGTACATCATGATCAACGGCAGGTGCGGCGTACGCCGGCCTGCCGCCACCGAGTCGTGGGAGAGCGCTGCGGTCATTGAGCTCCGACACCAATGCAAGTCGAGACGGCTGCTGCCAACGGGCAGAAGCATATGCCCAGACGGCGAGCTCTTGACCCCCGGGGTTTGAGTCCGGACCCAGCATCCGCCCGAACCATCCGACCTGTTCTTATATGTGGCTCAAGGACGACTGTTGTCCGGTTCCATACCTTTTTCGGTCGGCATGGCAGGGTGTTACGCTCGTTCCGCAGTTCAGGACAGCGAAGCTATGTGCCATTGCTGATTCGTGCCCTTGTTGCAGGTATAGAGGATCAGCGGAGTGTTGTCGGCGGTGCTCGCGCCGGAAGCGTCCAGGCACTTGCCCAGCGTCTTGAGCTCCCCGGTGCGCGGATCGTAACTCCACCGTTGCGCGGCGGTGCCATTGCAGGTGAAGACCTGCACCGCGGTCTTGTCACGCCGATCGGCGCCCCGAACGTCCAGACATTTCCCCATGGCCCGGACCGTTCCGTCGCCGTTGTAGGTCCACGCCTGGGCGGCGGTCCCGTTGCAGGTGAACAGATCCAGCTGGGATCCGTCGGCGTTGTGAGCGCCCGGGATGTCCATGCACTTGGCGCTCCCGGCTCCGATGATCGGGGCCGCGTGCGGAGCCGCGGACGTGGTGGCACTCGTCGAGCTGCTCGGGGCCTCCGAGGGGCTGGACGCCTCGGCCGTCGGCGACGTCGTCACCGGGTTCGTCGGCGTGACGACCTCGGTCGCCCCCTGCGGGGGCGGGGCAGCGGCCGGCGACTCGCCGCCGCCTCCGAGCGTGACCAGGGAGACGCCGACGACCACCGCCGCGACGACCGCGACCCCGACGGCGATCACCACACCGAGATTGGCCCGGGGGCCGGCCGGAGCGTCGTAATACGCGTCCCGGTAAGGGCTGCCGCCGTCGAAGTCGGCGACCGTGTGCGGCGTCTCGCCCGGCCAGCCGCTGTCGGCCGGCTGGTGGTACGTGGCACTCGCCACATGGGGCCGCACCGCGGCGAGCACCATCGTCTCGTCCTGCGCCGCATCCGAGGCACCGGAACGCACCCTCGCGCCGCAATGCGTGCAGAACGCTCCGCCTCCCATGATCGGCAGCTCGCTCCCGCAGTTCGGGCAAGTATCCACGGCTTCTCAACCCCCTCGTGAAGACCGCACCAACTGTAGGACACGCCGCCGAATCCTGTTCAGCGATCACGGCTTCACCTCGGCCCGTTCACCGTCGTGCCGCGCTCCCAGGGCAGAGGCCTGAGAACGCGGCACGCAGCCGGACGGTACGGTCACCCGCCGGCGGTCACCGTGATGTTGGTGAGCCCGGTCACCGCGCGCGTCACCGTGTTGCTGCTGTAGACCACGTTCGGATCAGCGGTGCAGCGGGACTGGTCGGTGACGTTGACGGCGTAGCCGCCGACTCCCCCGAGGTCCGAGTCGTTGTCCTTCCAGACGTTTCCGCAGCCGAACGGCGCGACGATCTGGTGCACCTGGTACCCGTCGGCCAGGACGCCGCCGCTGCCGTAGCTGCCGTGGTTGCCGGTCAGCGTGTAGTCGCTGCCCTTGACGTCCACCCACGAGTCGGCGCTGTTCTCGCCCGAGACGCCGCCGGTGAAGGTGTTGCCCTGGACCAGACCGCCGGTGGTGCCTTCCTTGATGTCGATGTGCTCCGCGGCGATGCCCGGACCGAAGGCGTTGCCGACCGCCCGGTTGTTGTTGCTGCGGTCCTGGCCGGTGCCGCCGTTCTCGCCGTACTTGGGCCAGTTGCTCTGCGCCGAACCGAGGTACAGGCCCTCGCCGTAGCCCGGTTGGACGCGGCCGGTGTCGTGGATCGACGAGTTCTCGATCAGGTTGTCGGAGCTGTCGGTCCGGAAGTGCACGCCCTCGTCACCGGTGTCCGAGACCTCGACGCCGTCCAGGATGTTGTTGCTGGACCGGTCGAGCACGATGCCCTTGGCCGAGCCCGTGACGGCGAATCCGGACAGGTGCCAGTAGGACACGCCGTTCAGGTGCAGTCCGTAGCCGCAGTAGGAGATGCCGGCCGGGGACGACGGCACGTTCGGGTCGCACCCCGACGCGCTGTTGGAGAGCTTCGCGGTTCGGGGGCCGGTCAGCGTGATGGGCTTGCTGGAGGTGCCCGACGTCGTCGCGTAGAACGCTCCGTCGTAAGTGCCGGCGGCCAGCGAGATGGTGTCGCCGGGGGCCACGCCGGCCAAGGCGGCTGTGAGCCCGGATGCGGTGGTGACGTTCCAGGTGTGCCCGCCGGGAGAGGGCGACGTGGAGGGGGTCGTGGAGGGCGTCGTGGAGGGGGTCGTCGACGGCGTGGTCGACGGTGTCGTGGAAGGCGTGGTCGACGGCGTGGTGGAAGAGGTCGACGATGAACTCGGCGTGCCGGGCGTGCCGTACACCGCCACCTCGTCGATGGTGAATCCCGCGGTTCCCGCGTACTGGCTCAGGTAGAGCTGGATCCACCGGGTCGTGGTGTTCGCCGGAAGGGTGAGCGTCTCGGTGCCGCCGTGACCCGTGGACGTGCCGACGACGGTGTGCCATGTGGAGCCGTCGCTGGACGTGCGGATCTTGTAGGTGGTGGCGTAGCCGGCGCCCCAGGTCACGGTGACGTGGTCGACGATCGTGCCGGCGCCGAGGTCGACCTGCCACTGCTGCGGCTTGGTGGTGCCGCTCTGCCAGACGGTCCCGGCGGCGCAGTCGTCGGCGTGGCCGGCCGTCGCGGAGTTCGACGACGCGCTCGCGGGGCGCCCGCAGGCGAGGTCCGTGGCACTGGCCTGCGCGGACGAGCCGATCGTCACCAGCGCGGCGGCGCCGGCGATCGCGAGTGCCGCGCCCGCGGAGAGTACGTGGCGTGATCTGCCCAGGGTGGAGATAGGTCTCATGGTGCCCTCTCATCGACGAAGGACTTCGACGGCTCCGCCCGTGGCGATTCACCGAAGTCGTTCATATATGTGAACTGAGTTCATTGATGTGACCGGCGCCTGCACAATGTAAGGCAGTCACGGACGTGTGTCGATACCTCGGAGTCGTCCATCCGGCGAGGATCTTCGAGGCCTGAAACAGCGATGACGTGTCTTGACGCTCCGGCCGGCGCTACCTACTCTCCTCCATTGAGTTAGGAAAGGTTACTAACCAAAGATTCGCCGGCGTATCCCCGCCGCGGATCAGGGCACGCGGTAAGCCCGATCGCCGGACCGGCGCAACCATGGCGATCGCCCCCACGCATCAGCGCGAACCGCGGGCACCGGCCTGCCCGCCCGCCCCGTCGCATCCCCAACCCTTCCGACGAAAGGGGAACAGCTATGAAGCCATCCGCGCGGCGCATGATCACAGCACTCGCAGCTCTCTGTCTGGGCCTCGGCGCCGCTCTCGGTCTGCTCGCGGGCCCGGCCCAGGCCGCAGGATCCGCCACCACCGAGCAGACGTTCCTCACCTTCTACGGCTGGTGGGACAACACCCCGCCGGGCGGTGACATCTCCTACCCGCAGATCCACCAGACCGCCGGCGGTACCGGCACCTACGCCGACCCGATCACCCTCGCCACCGACTCCAGCGAGCAGCCGCCGGGAACGATCGTCTACGTACCCCGCGTCGCCAAGTACTTCATCATGGAGGACGGCTGCGACGAATGCAGCTCGGACTGGACCGGTCACGGCCCCAACGGCGGACCCGGCCTGCGGCACCTCGACCTGTGGCTCGGCGGCGAGGGAGGCGACGCCTTCGCCGCCATCGAGTGCGAGAACGCGCTGACCGACTACAACGCCGACGGCACACCGACCATGGAGCCGGTGATCGTCAACCCGCCGTCGAACGAGACGGTGACCTCCACCCCGATCTTCACCACGAGCACCGGTGCGTGCTACGGCGGCGCGAAGCCGACGATCACCGTCGGCCAGTACAAGAACGTCTCGACCGGGAAGTGCATGACCGATCCGAACGACAGCTCGACAGCCGGGGTGTTGCTGGTGACCTCGACCTGTGACAGCGCGGCGGCCGGCCAACGGTTCACATTCGACGGCACGTTCCTCCAGATCAACCACCTCTGCGCGGACTACTCGACGACACAGATCTCGATGCAGAAGTGCACGGCGGGACCGAGTCAGCAGTGGTCGTACAACACGGACCTGACGTTCACCGACATCCAGTCCGGCAAGAAGTACATCAACGACTCCTCCGGCAAGGTCAAGGCGGGCAGCAGCTCCAGCAGCACGAAGACGTGGACGTTCATCCCGGCCTCGACGACGTCGAACGACTTCTCGCTGTCGGCGAGCCCGGCCACGGCCTCCGTCACCGCCGGCGGCACCGCGACCGCCACCATCTCCACCGCCGTCACCGCCGGCGGCGCCGAATCCGTCGCCCTGAGCGCCACCGGCGGCCCGGCCGGCTCCACGGTCACCTTCACCCCGGCGTCGGTCACCTCCGGCGGCAGTTCCACCCTGACGGTCGCGACGAACTCCACGACCGCGGCCGGCACCTACCCGATCACCGTCACCGGCACAGCGGCGTCCGGCACCCACACCACCACCTACACCCTGACCGTCACCCCCACCACCGGCGGCGGCTGCACCGCGGCCCAGCTACTGGTCAATCCCGGCTTCGAGAGCGGTACCGGCAGCGGCTGGACCGGCGCCTCCACGCTCGGGTTCAACCCGATCACCAACAGCACCAGCGGCGAGCCTCCCCACGCGGGTTCCTGGGAAGCCTGGTTCAACGGCAACGGAAGCTCCGACACCGACACCGTCTCGCAGAAGGTGACCATCCCGTCCGGCTGCACCGCGACCCTGTCGTACTGGCTGCACATCGATTCGACGGAGAACACCACCACCGCGACACCGGACACCTTCACCGTCCAACTGCTCAACTCGTCCGGCACCGTCCTGACGACGCTCGCCAGCTACAGCAACCTGAACCGGGGCAGCGGCTACACCCAGCACAGCAGCGACCTCTCGGCCTATGCGGGCCAGACGGTCACGCTGCGGGCCACCGGCACCGAGACCGACAAGAACGGAGGCACCACCAGCTTCGTCCTCGATGACACCGCGTTGAACACCAAGTAGGTCGGTCGTCGTCGACGCGACGCGGGGTGTGCGTTCCCGGATCCCAGGAGCGCACACCCCACTGCCCCTACACCTTGGTCGCCGTCGGGAAGTCCTCTGCCGGGCCGATGGTCATGGTGAACAGCGAACAGACACGCTTGGTGTCACCCGGGACGGAGACCTCGACCGAGTCGACCTCCTCGCCATAGGGCGTCAGCAGCCTGATCTCCTGATGGACGTCACGCTGCTGGCTACCGGAGGTCGACCAGCGGACGACGCCGAACAGCTGGTCGTGGGCGGTCCAACCGGTGAGCTCGAAGTTCTGGGGGTCGGGCTTGCCGCCGTCGGCTGAACCGCTGCGTTCGACGTGGAAGACCATGCGGCTCGACGCGGTCGCGAGATCGTAGACGGCCGAGCCGGAGCCGTTCCACAGGGCCAGATAGCGGCCGTCGGGTGAGAAGGCGAGCCTGGGGCTGTTCTGAACGAGCCGACTCGGAACGCTCGGCAGTTTCAGGTTCCTGATGGTCTGCCCCCCGCTGGTGATGACGCGCAGCTGCTTGTAGTCCTTCGACACGACGGTGACCGTGAAGTCCACCACGGTGCCCGAGATGTCGATGACGTGCCACGGTCCGCCGGCGTGCCGCGTCGTGATCATGTCCACGACGGCGGCGGGGAGCGGGCGAGCCGTCTTCCCAAGGTTGGTGGGGTTGTAGAAGTCGATGGAGGCATCGCTGGGGTCACTCGCGTTCCGGCCAGCCGCCTCGTCGATCAGACCCGTGCTGTCGGTCGTCCACTTGAGGGACACCTGGGCCGGGACCTGCCGGTACGCACCGGCCGGAACCCGCCCCGCCACCACATCCGGCCAGGAGGCCACGGCGTAGCTGGTGACCCCATCGGTGGTGATGCCGGTCTGGAGCAGCGCCAGCCTGCCGTCCGGGGACAGGGTGATCGTGGGACCCGCTGTGGTCTTCGCATACTGCTTCGTCACCGGATCCCACACATACGTCGTCAGCGACGGCTGTGCCACTGGGCCGTCGAAACACGTGGCGTCGTATGCGGTCAGGGCCGTCGCTCCGACGGTGGTGATCCCTGCGGGCGGCGGAACCGCTGGCTGATCGTCCTCATGCCCCGGTCGGAGGGAGAACGCCGCCGAAGCCGCAAGGCCCAGGACTGCCAGGGAGGCGCCCACCGTGGTCGCGCGGCGGCGCCGGGCGAGAGACCGCCCCTGCGTCATGGCGCGATCGGCCATTCCGGTCAGCAGCAGGTCGAAGTCCTCCTCGTCGGCGGATGCGGCCAGACCGGCGTGGAGCTCGGCCTCGGTGTAGGTGGGACCGGTGCCGTTCACGCGATCACCTCCCGGCCCGCGCTGTCGGCGAGCCGCTCATCTTCTTCTTCGCGGACCATGACGCGGAGAGCACGCAGGGCTTTGAAACGCTGGGTGCGCACCGTGGAGACACTGACGCCGAGCACTTCGGCGGATTCGGTATCGGACTTGTCCTCGTAGTAGGTCAGGACGATGACGGCACGCTGCCCGCGCGGCAGCCGCCGGACCAGCGCCGCGACATCGTGACTGCGGGCCACGGCGTCGGCGATGTCGGCACCGGCGGGCACGGGCTCCGGCACTTCGGCCGCGCTGCGCTCCCTCCGCCAGGAGAACAGCCGCGTCCGATCGACGTAGGCGTGGTACATGGTCTTGCGCACGTAGGCCTCGGCCCGCCCGCGGTCGTTGAGCCGGGACCACCGGACCCACGCCGCGGCCAACGCACTCTGCACCATGTCGCGGGCCTGCTCCGCGTCACCGCTGAGCAGGTACGCCGTCGCCGTCAGCGCCCTGGATCTGGCGGCGACGAACGCACGGAACTCCTGTTCGTGCTCGGTGTCCAAAGGTTCCTCCCTCGCTTCCCTCATCAACACGGGTCGAGGGCTCGGAATCATTGCCGCCTGGGGTCAGGTGCCATGAGTTCAGTTGCCATGGGCCAGGTGCCACGGGCCGGGTGCCATGGCGGCGGAGGGACCCATCGTGGCCGTGGACGGCCGGCTGCTGCCGACCGTCCACTTCCCACACGTCTCAGACCGCGCCGACGCCGGTCAGCGCCCGCACCTCAAGCGCCTCGTACGTCTCAGCCTCCTGCTGCTCCTCGTCCCGGCGGCGGCCGCCGAGGAGCGTACCGGCGATCGCCGCCACGAAGCCGACCGGGATCGAGATCAGGCCCGGGTTCTGCAACGGCACCGGTGCCTTGGCCGTGCAGGAGAACAGCGCGGTGGCGTTGCCGACCTCCTTGCTCTGCACGGGCACGCCGCAGTCGGCGGCCTGCTTGGCGCTGAGCTTGGCGGCGTGCACCGTGCTCGTGGCGCCGCCCCAGCAGATCGGCGAGAGCAGCACCAGGCCGACCGAGGCGATCAGTCCGGTGTAGATGCCGCACTTGGCGCCGAAGGTGGTGAACCGCTTCCAGAACAGGGTGAACAGGATCGCGGGCAGGTTCGCCGAGGCCGCGATGGCGAAGGCCAGGGCCACCAGGAACGCGACGTTCTGCTCGCGCGCGAGGATGGACAGCACGATCGCGACCGCGCCGATCGCCACCGAGGCGATCTTCGCCGTGAAGAGCTCCTGCCGCTCGGTGGCCTTGCCCTTCTTGATGACGTTCGCGTAGAGGTCGTGCGCGAACGAGGAGGAGGACGTCAGGGTCAGGCCCGCGACGACCGCCAAGATGGTGGCGAAGGCGACCGCGGCCACGAACGCCAGCATCATCGAGCCGCCGGTGGTGCCGGCTCCGCCGCCGAGGTGTTCGGCGAGGAGGGTGGCGGCGGTGTTGCCGGACGGGTCCTTCTCCTTGATGACCGCGGTGTGCACGATCGCCGCCGCACCGAAGCCCAGAACCAGGGTCATGAGGTAGAACACGCCGATGATGCCGATGGCCCAGTTCACCGACTTGCGTGCGTCGCGGCCGGTCGGAACCGTGTAGAAGCGGACCAGGACGTGCGGGAGTGCGGCGGTGCCGAGCACCAGCGCGACGCCCAGACTGATCAGGTCGAGCTTGGACCAGCCGTCGGTGGCCCCGTACTTCTGGCCGGGCTGCAGGAACGCGTCCTTCTTGCCGGACTGGGCGGCGGCGTCGCCGAGCAGGTGGCTGACGTTGAAGCCGTACTTCGCCAGCACCCACACCGTCATGGTCAGCGTGCCGGCGATCAGCAGGCCGGCCTTGACGATCTGCACCCAGGTGGTGCCCTTCATACCGCCGACCACCACGTACACGATCATCAGGGCGCCGACCCCGACGATGGTCCAGATCTGCGCACCGGCGCCCGTGACGCCGAGCAGCTGCCCCACGATGGTCGAGGCGCCGACCATCTGCGCGATCAGGTAGAAGATCGACACGACGATGGTGGACACGCCGGCGGCGGTACGCATGGGGCCGTTGCGCAACCGCGCGGCGAGCACGTCGGCCATGGTGAAACGACCGGTGTTCCGCAGCAATTCGGCGACCAGCAACAGGGCCACCAGCCAGGCGACCAGGAACCCGATCGAGTACAGGAACCCGTCGTAGCCGGACAGCGCGATGATGCCGGCGATTCCGAGGAACGAGGCCGCGGACAGGTAGTCGCCGGAGATGGCGATGCCGTTCTGCAGGGCGTTGAACTCGCCGGAGGCGGTGTAGAAGCCGCCGGTGCCGCGAGTGCTGCGGCGGGCCCAGAACGTGATGCCGAGCGTGGCGAGCACCAGGACGACGAACATGCCGACGGTCAGCGCCTTGTTGGTGGACTTGGCCGGCTCGGTCGCGGCCAGCAGGAGGTGGTGGTTCACACGGATTCCTCGATGAGGCGGATGTCGGTGGTCGGGGCGGCCGGAGCGGCGGCGACGGGAGCGGCGGCCTCTGCCGACGTCCGCAACGCCGCGGCCAGCGGGTCGAGCCGACGGCCGGCGAAGCGCGCGTACGCGGCGGCGATACCGAACGTGGAGACGAACTGCAGCAGCCCGAACACCAAGGCGACGTTGACGTTCCCAGCCACCTTGTGCGCCATGAAGCCGCGCGCGTAGGCAGAGCAGACCACATATGTCAGGAACCAGACCAAGAAGGCCACGGTCACCGGGAAGACGAAGCGGCGGTAGGCGCCCCTGAGTTCAGCGAAGCGCGGATCGTCGGCGATCCGGGCAGGGTCGGACACGGTACTCCTTCGAGTCGAAAGTCGGTGGTCGGCGGAACGCCGCCAACTTTCGAATGCCGGGATAGACGCCTGATCTACATCGGGTTGCGCCGCGATCACCCCTCATGGACGCCGGTACCTTGGCCTCCCATGGAGACGCTCGATCAGGTGGCCGAGGCCTCAGCCCCCGCCTCCAGGTGAAGCGCCACAACTTTCCGGGCCGACTTTTCTGTGACCGCCTCCGTGCGCGCCACGTCTCCCCACGCATGGGAACCAACACCGACTCCACGCTCGTGGTCGCGGCGCGGGCCGGCGACGCCGAGGCGCTGGAGACGCTGATGGCGCAGTTCCTGCCGCTCGCCTACAACATCGTCGGCCATGCGCTGCGCCGCGCCGCGGATGTGGACGACGTGGTCCAGGAGGCGATGCTGCGGGTAGTTCGCGGGCTGCCGGGGCTCAGGGATCCCGAGCGTTTCCGGTCGTGGTTGGTGGCGGTGGTCATCAACCAGGTGCGGGACCACGTCCGGGTGCAGGGCACCCGTCCCACCCCGGTGGAGGACATCACGGAGTTCGCCGACCCCGGCGGTGACTTCGTCGACGAGACCGTGCTCCGGTTGCACCTGTCCGGCCAGCGACGCGAGGTCGCCGAGGCCACCCGCTGGCTCGACGAGGGCGACCGCGAACTGCTCGCCCTGTGGTGGCTGGTCGAGGCCGGGGAGCTGACGCGCGGCGAACTGGTCGCCGCGGTCGGGCTGGACCGGCACCACGTCACGGTCCGCATCGCGCGGATGCGGGACCAGCTGGCAGTGGCGCGGCAGATAGTGCGGGTGCTGGCAAGGCGGTCGCGCTGCTGGGGCATCAGGGAGGTCGGGGAGCGGTGGGACGGTGTGCCCACTCCGCTGTGGCGGAAGCGGTTCGCCCGCCACATCCGCGACTGCGAAGACTGCGGCGTGACGCCGTCCGGGCTCATACCCGCCGAGCGGCTACTCGCCGGCCTGGCGCTGGTCCCCGTGCCCGCGGGGTCGGGACTCCATATGGCGGCGTTGCAGACGGCACACGTCGGCGTCCGTGGTGCGGGAAATGTTGCCGACGTGGCCGTGCGTCATTCGGCCACGGTGGGCCGGGCTGGACATGCCGCTCCGAAGGCCGGTCACCTGGGCCTGCATACCCTCACGGGCAAGGTCACCGCGGCGGCACTCACGGCCGTCGCGGCCACGGGTACGGCAGTGATGGTGAGCCTGCCGGACGGCGGCCACCGGCCGCCCGTGGCCGCCGTCGAATCGGGCGTGGGCACGGTGGCCCGCCCCTCGGCACCGTCGTCGGCCGCGGCGACGACCGCCGCCACGACCCCGTCACCACCGGCCACGACGAAGTCGACGACCGTGTCACCCACAGCCGAGGAGCAGGTCCTCGCCGTCATCAACCATGCCCGCGCCAGCCACGGCCTGCCGCCCATGACGCGGACCCCGGCCCTGGATGCCAGCGCCGCCGCGCACAACCGCGCCATGGCCGCCGGCTGCGGCTTGAGTCACCAGTGCCCCGGCGAGGCAGCCCTCGGTGCGCGGGAGACGGCGGCGGGGGTCCGATGGGGCACGGCGGGCGAGAACATCGGGTCTGGTGGGCCGGTTTCGTCTGCCGGTGGTGCCGTCTCGATGGCGGTCGGCCTCACCGACGCGATGCTCGCCGAGACGGCGCCCGACGACGGGCACCGTCAGAACATCCTGAGCCCGTCCTTCCGGCACATCGGGATCCTCGTGACCCGGGATCCGCAGGGCGACGTGTGGATGACGCAGGACTTCTCGGACTAGCAGCCTTGACCTCTCAGTTGTTGCGGCACACCGACAGATGCGTCACCGGGTAGTACCTCCACCCGTCGAACACGGTGCCGCTGACAGTGATACAGGAGCGGGAGGGGAGGCTCGCCCAGCTGTCGATCGGAGCCGTGTCGCCGGGAAACAAGCCGTAGCCCGCACCGGTGGTGTTGTTGGGGAAGTCACCGTGCTGACCGTTGGGCCCATCCCAGTGGAGCCACAGTGTGATCAGGGACGGCCCGCTGTCGCCCCGGAAGTACTCGGCGTTGAAGCCGGTCCACCAGCCCAGGACCTGGTTAAGGTGCAAGCAGATGCTGTCGTCGTAGAAGCCGGCCGGGGTGCAGTGCCACTGGTCGGGGTTCGGTCCCTGGGGCGGCAGCGGTGCGGCGCTCGCCGTCGTGGCGGTCGCCAGGAAGGTGGCGGCGGTGGCGAGGGCGAGGGCGGTGGTGCGGAAGGTGCGCTTCTTGGTGAGCATGGTCGACCTCTCTGTCGTTCGAGCTGTGACGCTTGCCGCCAGCATCTCGAGCGGTCTCAAGGTCGCTTCAAAGCCGGCTCAACCATCAAGCTCCGCCATCGCCCGCCGATAGCGGTCGCGGGCCCGGCGCGCCTCGCCGTGCGAACCGCCGTCCGTCAGCACCGCGATCAGGTCCTGGTGTCCTTGTTCGTCATACGGGTCGACGGCGAGTATGCGGTGCAGGTAGTGGATGCAGGTCTCGAAGTCCGCCGCCTCACGGCAGATCTCGACCAACGCACGCAGCACTTGCAGATAGCGCGCTCTGGCCAACGCTCTGACCGCTGTACCGGCCTCGGTATACGGTTCGTCCTCCAAGAAGTCGCCGCCATAGCGTTGCTCCGCGATCACCAGTGCCTCGCGCGCGCCTGCGACGTCGCCACGCGCGCGCAGGCGGAGCCCGTGATCAGCCTCCTCCAGGAACCGTTCCAGGTCGACGATCAGCCGGCTGGTGTCCAGCGCGACGCTGCTCGCATCCGTGATGATGAAACAGTCCGACGGCAGCGAACGGTCCGGATCCAGCACCGAGCGCACTGTCGACAGTGCCACCGCCAGCCGGTGCGTCGTCTTCTCCAGGTCGTCGTCTCCCCAAAGCAGAACGCAGAGTTCCTCGCGCGGCACCGGCCTCCCCCGCCGCGCCAGCAGCAGTCTGAACAGCTCACGCGCCTTGCGTGACTGCCACACCGAGTTCTGGACCGGCGTCCCGTCGATGACGACGGCGAAGCGGCCGAGGGTGAGCACCTCGACCACCGGCCGCCCCGCTCCGCCGGACCAGGCCGTGTGGCCCGGAACCGGGATCCCGGCGGCCGCGAGGCGGTCCCGAGCCGCTTTCGCGGCGGTGCGGTCCCCCACCCGGCTGTCGGGCAGCGTCCCGGACAGCGCCACGAGGACATCGACGTCGATCCGCGCATCGAGACCGCGCAGGATGCCGCACGCCTCTTCGAGCGACTGCCGGGCGAGGCGCGCGTCCTCAGTGGTGACCGCCACGAGTTCGAGGGCTGACGCCAGCGCGAAACGGTCTCGATGCAGCCGCGCCGCCGCAGCGGCGCGCTGCGCCAGATCCGCGGCCTCGGCACGGTCGCCGGCGGCGCGGGCGACGTGTCCCGCCGCCGCCAGGTAGGTCGCCTCGGGCGGGCCGACCGCGTGCGGCCGGGCCCGGTCGACGGCGGCGCGAGCGGCGGCCGCGTCGTGGTCGGCGAGGGTCAGCGCCAGCCCCGCCAGCGCCGGAACCAGTCCGTGGCGGTCGCCGTGGTCCTCGGCGATCCGCGCGGCCTCCTCGTAGGCGGCGCGGGCCAGATTCACCTGTCCCCGTAGCCGGTGCACGTCCCCGATGTCCGCGAGCGGCCGGGAGAGCCAGGCTGACCCGACCCGGTGCTCCAGCGCGATCGCCCGCTCGAACATCTCCACGGCCTCGTCCAGCCGTCCCAGTTGGCGCAGCGAGCGTCCGGCGTTGCACAACGCCATGCCCATGATGGCCGCCAGGCCGATCGTCTCGGCCGACTCGATCGCCACCCGCGCGTCGGCCAGCGCCTCGGTCAGGCGGCCCTCGCCGAACAGCCGCGACGCCCGGTTGTTGCGGGCCAGCGCGGTCTGGATGACGTCGCGGTTCTTCTCCGCCAGCTCCAGCACGACCTCGTAGTGATGCTGCTCGGCCGACGGAACGCCGCGGGCCTCGGCCGTGAACCCGAGGGCGATGTTGGCGGCGATCTCCGCCCGGTAGCTCGCGGCCCGGCGGGCGGCGGGCGCCGCGCGCTCGGCGGCGTCCACCGCCTCCTGGATCTGTCCCGCCGCCCAGTGGGCCACGCTCATCCAGGCCAGCAACAGCGCCTCCTCCTCGGTGTCCTCCTGGTCGAGGAGCCCGTGGCGGTAGACGTCCAACGCGGCTTGGACGTCGCCGTTGCGGTAGTCGAGGTAGCCGAGACGCCGCGCGAGGCCGGGCTCGATCCGCTCCCGGCCGGCCACCAGGTCCGTCAGCCGGCTCCGGGAGCCGTCCACGTCGCCGTTGAGCGCCAGGGCCTCGGCGTGGACCAGGCGCATCCGGGTCGTCCACAGCTTCTCCGGCACGCGCTCGAGGAGCTCGATGAGGGTGGCCATGCCGGCCCGCGCGAGGATGTCCTGGCCGTGCGAGGACAGCAGCCGCACGGCGAGGTCGTGGTCGCCGGCGTCCAGACTCGCCCGCACCAAAGCGATCTCGTTCACCGCACGTCCTTCGCTTTGAGAAAAGTTTGATGCCCTTCGTGATTATGGCGCGGAAGGGATCGATCGATCAGGGGGACGCAGCATGTGGAAAATCAGGGCTCTGCGAGCTGGGATACGGCTCGACGGCCCGCTCGGGACCAGGGCCGCGGTGGTGGTGACGACGGCCGGATTCGCCGGATCGCTGCTGGCCGGGTCGATCGTGCAGGCCCCGCCCGCGGCGGCGAACATGGGCATCTGCGCGATCCAGCGGCAGAATCTGTTCGGCGGCACGCCGACGCCACCGCCGCCGGCCCCGACGGCCGACGGCGTCGGGTACGGCTACGTCTACGACGCGGACTGCGCGGCCGATCCCGGCGACAGGGTGGTCGCTGATCCGGCCTACCAGTACAACTCCACCCGGAACCCCAACTCGGTCGACCACGTGGACGTCGGTTCCTACGTGGTGCGCTTCGCCGGACTCGGGCAGCCGGGCGGCATCGCCCACGTCACCGCCTACGGTCCCGATCTGGCGCCGGCCGCCCCCGGAGAACCGCCGCAGACCGGGCAGTGCAAGGTCGCCTCGTGGCGATCGAACGGTCCCGACCAACTGGTGGCGGTCCGTTGTTTCACACCGTCCGGGCAGCCGGTCGATCGGCAGTTCACCGCCTCATACACCAACATGAGGGCCTTCAGCGGCTATGACTACGGGTACTTGTTCGCGAACAACCCGACCGCGGCGTCCTACACCCCGGACCCGAGTTCTCAGTACAGCACCAACGTCGATCAGCCGCTCAACAAGGTCGTGCGCACGGGGGTCGGCCGATACACCGTCGCCATGACCGGGGTCGTCGTCAACGCGACGTATAACAGCGTCCTGGTCAGCGCCGCCGGCATCACCTACGACCCGGCCACCAAACGGGTCGTCAACGGCAACGTCACGTGCCAGGTGAGCGGTTCCTACGGCTCGACCGCCACGATCGGCTGCTACGCGGGCGGCAAGCCGGCAGACTCGCAGTTCACCCTCACCTACGTCGGCAAGGGCAACCTCTTCGACGCTCCGAACCGGCCGAAGTCCGGCGGCACGAGCGGCGCCCTGCCGTCCAGCTACGCCTGGGCCGCCGCCGGAACCACGGGGACGCCGCAGGCCGACTGGGCCTTCAGCACCTACGGCACCGGCACCATGGCCCAGGTCTACGACCCGAGCACGGGGATCACCAAGGTCACGATGCCCCCGTATACCGGGTGGGGAGACGTCCAGGCTGTCGCACACGGCGACCAGGCGGGTTACTGCGGCGTCGTGAACTGGAGCGACCAGGCGGTCGAGGTGCAGTGCTGGGACGGATACGGGAACATCAGCGCCCTGCCGTTCAACGTCTTCTTCACCGGCCGGGACTGGTAGCCGGGCCGGGACGGCATCTTCGAAGAAGACGGATACCGATCCGATGGACGACGGTGACACTGCCCAGGGTTCTGTCCGTGTCATCCGCGTTCAAGGGGGATCGCCGTGCCGCATCGCCGGGGCGACCACGCCGTCGTGTTGGGCGCGAGCATGGCCGGGTTGCTGGCCGCTCGCGTCCTCAGCGAGTCGTTCGAGCGCGTCACCGTCGTCGAACGGGACGTCCTCCCGACCGGAGCCGAGCACCGGCGGGGCGTTCCCCAGTCTCGGCATGTCCACGTGCTGCTGGCCCGCGGAGCTTCGATCCTGGACGACCTGTTCCCCGGGTTCCTCGCGGAGGCCGTGGCCGCCGGAGCCCCGCTGACGGACGCCCTGGGCCGGGTTCGCCTGTTGCTGTCCGGCCATCGGCTGCTCCAGACCGACGTCGGCCTGCACTCGCTGCTGTGTGGGCGACCGTTGCTGGAAAGCCTTGTCCGCAACCGGGTCCGGGCTCTGACCGGTGTCGGTCTCGTCGAGGGCTGCGACGTCGTCGGCCTGGCCGCGACGGCGAACGGCCGCCGGGTGACGGGCGTGCGGATCCGGGCCGACGGCGGCGCCGAGGAGACCGTCGAGGCCGATCTGGTGGTGGACGCGACCGGGCGCGGCACCCGGGCGCCACTGTGGCTGGAACAGCTGGGGCACGGCCGGCCGACGGTCGACAAGGTGCGGGTCGGCCTGGGCTACGCGACGCGCACCTACCGGCTGCCGGACGGTGCTATGGGCAAGGACCAGCTGATCCTGACCAACGCGACTCCCGGGAACCAGCGGGCCGCGGTGCTGTCCGAGCAGGAGAACGGCCTGGCCCGCCTGACCTTGGCGGGCATGCTCGGGGACCGTCCGCCCACGGATCCGAGGGCCTTCGACGCGTTCACGGCCAGCCTCCACTTCCCCGACATCTTCGAGGCCGTCCGCGACGCCGAACCGGTGGACGACCCGGTCCCGTTCCAGTACCCGGCGAACGTGCGCCATCGCTTCGAGCGGATGCGCAGCTTCCCCGACGGGTTCCTGCTCCTGGGCGACGCGGTCAGCGCGTTCAACCCCGTCTACGGGCAGGGCATGACCTCGGCCGCGATGCAGGCCGAGGCGATGCGGTCCGTGCTGGCCGACGGGAGGGCGCTGACCTGGCGACCCTACTTCCGCGCACTCGCCCGGGCCGTCGATCCGCCCTGGCAGATCTCCGCGGGTGGAGACCTGGCGTTTCCGGAGGTGGACGGGCACCGCACGCCCGCCGTGCGGATGATCAACGCCTACCTGCCGCGCGTCCACGAGGCCGCAGCGCACGACGTGCGGATGGCGGTCGCCTTCATCCGAGTGGGCTCGCTGGTGGACCGTCCGGAGGCTCTGGTGCGGCCCGCCATCGTCTTGCGGGTGCTGGCATCACGACGCGGACGGAGGACAGCGGCCTGACGCTGGCGCGGGCCGGATCCGCGTCCGGCCCGCGACGGTGAGGTCCGTTTCCGGACTCAGCTCCCGGTGACCCGGGTCCAGGTGAAGGGCCCGAAAGACGTGGCGGTCGCCGGGTTGTGCGCGTTCGGGGTGACCGTCAGCTTCAGGTACTCCAGGGGGGTCGTGCTGCCGTGCACCACGATGCGGTGGAAGTTCGGCACGTTGTAGTTCGGGTGGCTGTTCCAGGCGTCGTAGGAGCAGACGCCCCCGTCGCCGGTGCACGGGGCACCCTGCTGCAGCGGGTTGTCCGAGCGGTAGACGTGCGAGTCGCCGACCAGGAGCAGCACCGGCTTGCCGAAGGCCGTGGTGTGGGAGGCCAGGCTGGAGACGATCGGCTCGTAGTTCGTCAGGTGGGCGCCGGTCTTGCCGTCCAGGTCCCACATGTCGGCCTGGGTGGCCACCACGACGCTGGAGACGCCGCCGAAGCGGGCCAGGGCGAACGCGGTGTCCAGCCACCGGAGGTCGGCGGCGGTGCGCTGCGCGGCCTCGTCCTGCTGGGCCTGGGAAGCAGCCGGGGCGCCGTACCAGGGGTCGGCGTCGTTGTTGGAGCCGCCGGGCACGTTGACGGTGACGAACAGGGTGCCGTTCCGGACCCACAGCACGTTCTCGACGTACTTCGCGTCCTCCGGGTGCTCCCAGGACGGGACCTGCGCCTGCGACAGCACGCGCAGGGTGCCGCTGCCCAGGGTGTGGCCCGGCTGGGCGAAGAACGTCTTGCGGATCAGGTCCAGGTTCGCGACCGGGTTGCCGGAGGCGTAGTCCACCGGCTGGCCGGTGGCCGGGTCGAGCACCGGGTCGATCTGCCCGGTGGCCGCGTTGTACTTGCCACCGCCCTCGCCGGCCTTGTGGCAGTCGGCCCACTCGTTGTCGCCGGGGGTGTAGACCAGCGGGTCGGAGAAGGTCTTCCACAGCGCGGCGATCGACTGGTCGTACGCCTCGGTGCAGTACTGCTTGCCGGAGTGGATGTCCCCGACGTGGATCACGGTGCTGACGTCCTTGTCCGCGTTGACCGCGGCGATGAACGCCGGCGTCGCCTGGAACTCGGACGTGTCCGTCGGCGAGGTCCCGTACGGCGCGTCGCCGTACACCGCCACGGTGAACGCGCCGCGGGCGCCGTGCCCGGCCGTCGCGTCCGCCGTGCCGGCGGTCAGCGGGATGGTGCCCGTCACCATGGCCAGCCCGGCCGCCAGGTGCCACCTTCTGTTCATCATGTCTCCTCGGTGAGTTCCATCCCCGCAGCGACTCAGCATGTTCGTACCGGTGATCCGCGCGGGAACGGTGAGGTGAACAAGAGACGACAGCCGAGGCGGATGTGATCAAAGCTTCCGCGGCGACAAAGTTCGGGTCGGCCTCCTGGGCGGCGATCACCCCGACCGCGCCGCCCCGGAGTCCACCGAGATCCGCAAGCCCGACTCGTCCACCGCCTCGAAGTCGGAGCCGGCCAGGCTGCCGAGGCGTTGGAGCTGGTCGTTGCTCCAGTGGTCGTCCGGCGTGCCGCTGATGTACCAGGCCGAGCCGTTGTCCGCGACGATGGCTCCGTAGGTCTTCAGCGCCTGGGCGACGGCGCGCGCCTGCGGTGGGAGGCCGGAGATGTCGACGGACGCCTTCAGCCGCAACCGGAGGCCCATCGGCGGGAGCGCCGGGTCGGCGTTGCTCGAAGCCTGGTGCCGGGCCGGCCAGAGGTAGGCGCTCTGCGAGCGCGGGACGGTGATCCGCAGTGCGTGGTCGATGGTCCCGGTCGCGGCCTCGTCGTACCGGGCGAGGCCGGGGAGGATCGGCAGGCCGGCGGCGTCGGCGGACGTCCAGCCGGCGGGCCGCAGGGCATCGGAGCGGAGTGCGAAGACCGCTCCCGACCCGGCTTTCCACGCGCCGCCGGCCGGGTGGGCGTCGTAGAGCTCGTAGTCGGTGCAGGTGGCCGGGTCGAGTGCTATGACGTGGCGGTCGCCGGACGCCTGCGGGCCGCCTTCGATGGCGGCGCCGGCCGGGATCGGGTACGGGCCCTTGTCGCTCTCGTCGGCGTAGTCGAACGTGACGTGGGCCGACGGGGTGCCGTTCGGGACCAGGGTGATCGGGATGCCGATCGGGCCGCCGTCCCAGAGCCCGGCGCCGAAATCGGCGTGGACGTGCTGGGCGCTGCCGATGCTCGCGATGTAGGCGGCGGAGCGGGCCGAGACCGGGAGGTGGTCGACGCGGGTCCGCCAAACGCTGTCAGGCGGGGCGACCGCGCAGCCGCCGAGGCCGGAGGCGCCGGTGGCGGCCCGCGGCGGGGTCGTCGAGGCGGGCGTCTCGGCGGTCGTCGGTGTCGCCGCGGGAGCCTTCGGCGAGGTCTGCGATGCCGGCGTGGCGGCGGAGGCGCCCGTCGAGCCGGAAACGGAGGCCGGCGACGAGGCCGGGGCCGAGGTCGCGGACGGCGAACCAGGGCTCGAAGCCGACGCGGCGTCCTTCCCGGCGCGCGCCGAGGAGCAGGCCGCCATGAGGAGGAACGCCGTTCCCGCAGCAACCGTGCGAACTGTTCGCTGAAGCATGGCGCAGAGCGTAGCCACCCGTGCCGCGTCCCGAAGGCGTTTCGAGAAAACTGGTCTGACCACTTGACCTCCAGACCATCGTCCGCGACGCTCGAGGACGTGAGCACCTTCGCCCCCGTCGACCGCCGTTCCTTCTCCTCGGCGGTCTTCGAGCAGATCCTGGCCCAGATCCTCGACGGCTCCCTCGGCCCCGGCTCGCCGCTGCCGTCCGAGCGGACCCTGACATCAGAGCTCGGAGTCACCCGGCAGGTGGTCCGCGAGGCCTTGCAGCGCCTCGACCAGCTCGGTCTCGTCGAGATCCGGCACGGCGGCAGCACGCGCGTGCAGGACTACCGGGTGCGGGCCGGACTGGACCTGCTGCCGCGGTTGTTCCGCCGCGCGGACGGCAGCCTCGACCACGAGGTCGTGCGTTCGGTGATGGAGATGCGCCAGGCCATCGGCGCGGATGCCGCGGCCCTGTGCGCGACGCGGATGGACGACACGGCCGCGCTGCGCGAGGCCGTGGCCGGCCTGGGCGCCGGCGGCGACCCCGCCACCGATCTCGACTCCCTCTTCTGGGACCTGGTCATCGACGGGTCGCGGAACATCTGCTACCGCCTGTCGCTCAACGCCCTGCGCCAGGCGTATCAGCCCGCTGCGGCGCTGGTCGGCCGCATTCTGGCCGGCGAGCTGGCCGACCGGGCACGCTACGAGGCCGTGATCGACGCGATCGACACCCACGACGCCGAGGCGGCCCGGTCCGCGGCGGCGGAGCTGCTGGCCGTCGGCACGGCGGCGGTCGGCGCGTTCCTGGCGGGCGAGGACCGATGACGCCCCAGAACACCGATGAAACCCTGGAGGACCGATGACCGCGTTCACCCGCACCGCGTTCACCCGCACCGAGTTCACCCGCACGGGGATGTCCCTGCGGGACGCGGCGGGCCTGTTCGCACGGCACCGCAACGCGCGTGTGCTCGCCGGCAGCACGGCGGCCGCCGCCGTGGCCCGCCTCGCCCTCGGCAAGTGGACGAAGCGCGACGCCGCCGCGGCGGCCGTCATCGTCGGCGCCGAGCCGTTCGTGGAGTGGCTGATCCACGTGCACGTGCTGCACCGCCGGCCGCGCGAGGTGAACGGCGAGACCGTCGACAGCCTGCTCGCCCGCTCGCACCGCGCCCACCACCGCGACCCGCGCGACCCGGAACTGGTCTTCATCCCGCGCGCCACGCTGGTCCCGGCCATCGCCGCGCTCGGGGTCGTCAACCTCACCGGGGCACGCGCCCTGCGTCCGGCGCTCACCGGGTTCGCGACCGCCGTCGCCTCCCTCACGGCCTACGAGTGGACCCACTTCCTCATCCACTCGCCCTACCGGCCCAAGACCGCGCTCTACCGCACGATCCGCCGGACGCACCAGCTGCACCACTTCCGCAACGAGAACTACTGGTTCGGCATCGTCACCCCGGTCTCCGACAAGGTCCTGAACACCTACCCGGCCAAGGACGAGGTCCCGGCGTCCAGCACCGCCAAGACCCTCGGCGTGGCCGTCTAGCCGGATCGCCGTTCAGAGCACGGCCTGCCACCCTCCCGGCCCCTTCTGGAGCAGCCCGGCCAGCTCCGACCGCTGCTTGCCGCCCAGTTTGTCGAGCACCTGCTCCAGGTAGTGGTCCACGGTCCGCGGCGCGATGCCCAGCGCCTCGGAGATCTGGCCGTTCGTCGCGCCCTCCGCCGCGAGCCGCATGACGCGTCGTTCCTGCGTCGCGAGGCGCGCGCCGGACAGCTCCGCGGGCAGCGCCAGCAGGTCCAGCTCGGTCTCGGCCTCCTCCAGCCACGCGTCGGCGCCCATCGCGGTGAAGGCGGCCACCGCGCCCGCGAGCAGCCGGCCGGCCGCGACCGGTTCGCCGTCCTCGCGCAGGAACCGGCCGTAGGCGAGCTGGGTGCGGGCCTGCTCGAAGGCGTCGACGGAGTCCGCGTGGGCGGCCAGCGCGCGGTCGAACCAGGGCGCCGCCTCCCGGGGCGGCAGGACCTGCGCCTGGCAGCGGTAGACGACGGCCAGCGAGGCCGGAAGGCCGCCGCCTTCGGCGCGCGGCAGTTCTTCGGCGACTTCGCGGCGGGCCTGGTCGTCGGCGCCGAGGCGGATCAGTGCCTCGATGTAGTCGCCGAACGTCGGCATGAACAGACTGTGCTCGACCATCCCGCCGGCGAGCATGCGTTCGCGGACGCCGGCGAGGACGGACGCCGCCTCCCGGTGCCGGGCCTCGGCCAGGTCTGCGGAGCCCACGGCGGTGTTCGCGATGTCGCGGTAGAAGGTCGCCCCCGTGGCCTCGGTGAGCTGCTCGGTCGTGGTGGCCAGGTCCCGGGCGCGGGTGAAGTTGCCGCGGACCGCGGCCAGGCGCGCGGCCAGGGCCACGGCCAGCGGGGCGACCTGACGCTGTCCGAGTTCGCCGCCGAGGCGCCGGGACTCCTCGGCCGCCTCGTGCGCGGCGGCGAACTCGCCCTTGCGGATGGCCAGCAGGATCTGCGGGATGAGGAGCAGGGGCAGGTGTTCCTCGGCGCCGGCCTGGCGCAGGAGGCGGGCGGTGCGGCTGACGTACTCCCCCGCCTTCGCGATCATCCCCAGCCAGATCAGCACCATGCCGGTGACGCCGACGGTCTCGAAGCTCTGGCGCCAGGGGTCGGCCTCGCGGAAGGCCGGGAAGTAGTCGGCCATCACGCGTGCGGCTTCGGGGGCGCGGCCGCTGCTGACCAGCCCGAAGGCGTTGATCGTGCGGGCGGCCGCGGCGCCGGTGCCCCGGCCCGAGGGCGTCAGGGCGACGCCCTTCGCGCTGAGCCGGAGCGTGTCGCGCAGGCGGGTCGCGGTGATCGCGGTCGCCGCCGCCGCGCCGAGGTAGGAGGCGGCGAGGTCCGGGTCGTGCGCGCCCACCTCGTCGGCGTCGGCCTCGAACAGCTCCAGCACCTCCTGCGCGCCGGCCCGGGCCAGGGTGATCTGGTGCAGGATCCGGTTGGCCGCGTTGGCCACGGCGGGCGAGCGCGAGTACCCCAGCGCCTCGCGGGCCAGGACCTGCGCGGTCTCCACATCGCCGGAGACCTGCGCGCACTCGGCGGCGCCGATCGACATCAGGGCCCGGATCTCCGGATCGGCGCTGAGTTCGCGGGCGCGCAGGTAGGCGCGCCGGGCCGCGGCCAGGGCGGCGCGGGCGCGGGCGGCCTCGGCGGCCTCGGCCAGCAGCGCGACCGCGGCCACCGCCTCCTCGTCGCCGCGCAGCGCCGCCGCGGCCGCGTGCCAGGCCCGCTGGTCGGCCAGGAACGTCCCGCCGACCCCGCCGCCGTTGTCGGCCAGCCAGTCGGCGAACGCGCGGTGCGCCCGGCGCCGCTCGGCGACCGGGTAGTGCTGGTAGGCGACCGAGCGGAACACCGGGTGCCGCAGCTGCCAGCGGTCCCCGTCCTCCCACACCAGGTGCTCCATCCGGGCCAGGTCCAGGTCGAACACCGACAGCCCGAGCCGCGCCATGGCGCCGTCGGTCTCGGCCAGCCCGCCGGTGAAGCTGGCCGCCACCACCATCAGGGCCCTGGTACAGCGCTCCGGCAGCCGCTTCAGCCGGGTGGCGAAGGCGTGCTCCAGGCGCGGCCCGGAGGGCACGACCTGGTCGTCGTCCGGGTCCAGGCGCCCGCTCAGCGCGGCGTCGGCCAGCTCCAGCAGCGCCAGCGGGTTGCCCTGCGCGGCCCGGTGGATGTGCTCGGCCACCCGCGGCCCGACCCGGCGCGCGGCCTCGGCGCCGATCAGCGCCTCGGCCGCGGCCCGCTCCAGCGGCGAGAGCTCCACCGACGGCACGTCCAGGCCGTCGAAGACGCTCGGCTCGCCGTCGCGCAGCGTGATCAGCACGGTGGTCGCCACGTCCCCGAGCCGCCGCGCCGCGAACGCCAGCGCGTAGGCCGAGGCCTCGTCGGCCCAGTGCCCGTCGTCCAGGGCGATGAGCACCGGCTGGTGCGCCGCCACGTTCTGCAGAAGCACGGTCAGCGCCCGCCCGACGGCGAACGCGCTGCTGCCCTCGCCGCTGCCGGCCGCCGCCCCGGTGGCGGTCAGCAGCGCCTCCCGCAGCAGCTCCGGCAGCTCGGCGATCTCGGCGGCCAGCGGCCGGCACAGGTCGGCCAGCACGCTGTACCCGATCTCCGCCTCGGTCTCGTAGCCGCGGGCCTGCAGCACCAGCATCCGCTCGGCCGCCCGCTCGACCGAGCGCGCCAGCAGCACGCTCTTGCCGATCCCCGGGTCACCCCGCAACAGCAGGATCTCCCCGCTGCCGGAGCACGCCCGGTCCAACGCCTCCTCGACCCGTGCGGACTCCCGATCGCGTCCTAACAGCACCGCTCGCGCCCTCCCAGTGCCACCCAGTGCCACCCTCGCATACCCTGGCAAATCAGGATGCTCCCAGCCTGGCATCGACGGCGGGCGCTCGCCAGGCTTCGTGCGAAGTCCTGCCCGCCGAAACCGATTTCCCCGGGTCGAGCAGTGGTGCGAGTCCTCTGGAAGTCCGGTTCGCGCGGCGCGCCGCCCCGAACTGGCAGCCCCGCCTCGCGGCAGCTCGCACCTCCGCCGCAATGCAGCTTCCCCGCATCTGAAGAGCCCGCGACTAGAGTCGTGGCATGCCTCGCACCATCGCCACCAACACCCCCGTCGACCTCAACGGCCTCCTGGAGTTCGTCCGCCCCAGGCACCGCGCCCTCCTGATCACCCGGCGCACCGACGGGACGCCGCAGGCCTCCCCGCTCACGTGCGGCGTCGACGACTCCGGCCGGCTGGTCATGTCCACCTATCCGGAGCGGGCCAAGACCGCCAACGCCCGCCGGGACAGCTCGGTGAGCGTCGTCATCCTGTCCGACGAGTGGAACGGCCCCTGGGTGCAGATCGACGGGGAGGCGGAAGTCCTGGACGTCCCCGAGTCCGTCGAGCCGCTCGTCGAGTACTACCGCACCATCGCCGGCGAGCACCCCGACTGGGACGAGTACCGCGAGGCGATGGTGAAGCAGGGCAAGTCCCTGATCCGGGTGACGCCGCGTCGCTGGGGCCCGATCGCCACCGGAGGCTTCCCCGCCCGGCTCGCCGACTGAGCGGCTCAGAGGGCTGACACGCTCGGTCGCTCCCCGCGCGCCACACATTCCGGCCCACGGCACGTCCGCGTCAGCCTGGGGGCCGGTGTGCGTCTCCTCGGTCGTCGCGAGGACGCCGCCCCGGCGGCAACTTTCCCCGGCCACGGCGACTGTGTAAGGCCGGGAGGTACCACATGCATGACGAAGACAAGAGCGACTTCGAACAGTTCATGGCGGCACGCTGGCAACCACTGGTCCGCGCCGCCTACGTCCTCACCGGCAACCAGCAGGACGCCGAGGACATCGCCCAGACGGCGCTCACCAACGCCTACAGCGCCTGGCCGAGGATCCGGAAGGCGGACGACGTCACCGTCTACGTCCACAGGATCCTGATCAACGTCTTCCGCACCGCCCGCCGTCGGCGGCGCGTGCTGGAGGTGCTCACGTCCGCGGTCCCCGAACGCCGCAGCACCGCGGCGTCGGCGGCGAGCGAGAGCCTGCACGACCGCGACGAGGTCGCCCAGGCGCTGGCCCAGTTGGCGCCGAGACAGCGCGCCGTGATCGTCCTGCGTTACCTGGAGGACCTGACCGAGGCGCAGACCGCCGCCGTCCTCGGGTGCAGCGTCGGCACCGTCAAGAGCCAGGCGTCCAAAGCTCTCGCCAAACTCCGCACCCTCCACCCGGAGGTCTCGCCGGAGGTCTCGCCGATCCCCGTGCGTCCCCACGCCGAACCCCGAGAGCAGGTGGCCCGATGAACGCGATCCTGGACGAGCACGACCTCCGCGGCGCCGTGGAGCGCATGGCCGCCGGCGCCACGACGCCCCCGCTGCCCGGGACCGCGATCCTCGCCGCCGGGGCACGCCGCCGCACCCGTCGCCGGCTCGGGGCGGTCGGCTCGCTCGCACTGGCGGCCACGCTGGCCGTGTCGGTGTCGTGGTCGGCGTTCTCCGGCGGCTCCTCGCCGGACCCGGCGGGCCCGGGCGCCGCGCCGACGACGACGAACGCGTTCACCGACCAGATCGAGCACACTCTGGAGCAGGTCCTGCCGGGAACGAAGGTCAGCGCGGCGATGTTCACCGACCTGAACCCCGCCGCCCGGCACCAGCGCGACGACGTGTTCCCGCTCCGGATCACGTACCGCGGCCACGTCCTGGACGCCTTCCTGACCCTTCAGGTCTGGGACCACACCCCCGATTACCCGGCCTCCGCGCTGTGCCACGACTCCCTGCCGTGGAACACGACCCGTTCGGACTGTGTGGCGAAGGACCTCGCCGGAGGCGGCATCCTCCATGCCGAACTCGCCAAGGGCCCCGCCGCCTGGACAGCACGCTCCGCCGGCCGCGGGCTGGGAGACAAAACGCTCACGATCATCGACGGCGATGTCTCCCACGGCAGCACCTGGGCCCTGCTCCAGATCCGCGCCGGAGCCCGAGCCAACGACAGCGGCCTGACCCCGGCGAAGGTCAGCGCCGCGATGGAAGACCCGCGGTTCACCGCCTTCCTCAACGACTTCACCGCGCACCCCGAACGCGACCCCTACGGTCCCCTGGCCCGCATCTCGAAGAAGATCGTCACCTCCGGTCCGCTCGGAACGCACACCTGGACGCTGTCTTTCGCCATCATCAGCCAGTACCTGGACAACGACGGCGACCCGAAGGTCAACGACAACTGCGACTACTGGGAGCTCGCCATCGACGGCAAGACGGTCGGCAGCCTGCCCGGCGCGGCCTGCCAGATGGACGGCTCGACGGTCCACAACCCGCCGCCGACCGACGAGGGACAGCCCTTCCCCGCCAACCCGATCCCCGTCACCAAGGATCTGGGCCTGCCCGGGGACGTCGGCGGGACGATCCTCACCAGCACCGTCCCGGCCGGCACGGCGACCGTCGAGGCCACCTTCGACGACCAGTCGGCCCCGCTCACCGGCAAGGTCTTCACCGTCCACGGCGACATCCCCTACTTCGCGCTGGTGAAGCCGGGGGCGCAGCCCGCTTGGAAGAAGGCCAAGGTGCGGTGCCTGGATGCCACGGGCAAGGAAGTGGCCAAGCTGTACTTCGCCACGCCGGCGGCGCTGGACCCGTCGGCCAAGTAGCAGGCCGCCGATCGCGGCCCGGTCACGCCGGGCCGCGATCGGCGAACCCCGTGATCAGGGAGTCCACGGCGAAGGCGAAGCGTTCGTCGTCATCCGTCCCCTGGCCGGTGCGGGCCGCTTCCACCAGCAGCGGATAGCGGTCGGCGTCCAGGCCCGCGACCCACGCGGTGCTGCCCGCGTCGGCTTCCGGCTCCTGGGACGCACCCTGCGCCGCCGTCCGCACCGCCGCGGCCGCGGTCGCGTGGCCGATCACGAAGACCGTCAGGGCATTGACCATGTGCAGCGCGCGACCCAGGGCGAATCCGGCGTCCACCAGCAGACGCAGGTAGTCCTCGGCACGGTCGAGCATGTCCGGAGTGGCCGCCGGCCTGGACGACGCCAGCGGGAGCACGCCGGGGTGGCGGAGCAGGCCCTGATACAGGCCGTGCGCGTAGTCGTGCAGGCTCTCCTGCCACGGGCGCGTGGTGTCGATGTCCGGCGTCGCCAGCGTGAAGGCGCGTTCGAGGATGCCGTCGAGCAGGGCGTCCTTGGTGGGGACGTAGTGGTAGACGGTCATGGCCTCCACCCCCAGTTCGGCACCCAGGCCGCGCATCGTCAGGGCGGCGAGGCCGACGCGGTCCACCAGCGTCAGCGCATGGTCGAGGACCGACTCCCGGCTCAGTCCGGCCTTCTGTCCGGGTCCGCGGGTCCGGGACGTTTTCGCGGCGGGCATCGCGCTCCTCCGGGTTGACATTCTTACGACGTAAGAAGCATAGTGGCCGAGGCCGAATCTTACCGTGTAAGAATCAAGGGGAGGAACCACCGTGAACAAGCAGGTCGTCACCGACTTCGTCGCCGCCCTCAACGGCGGCGCGGACGCCGACTGGTCGCGCTACCTGGCCGCGGACGTCGTCGACCACAACAAGATCATCTTCGGCGAGGACGACGTCCCGGGCGCCGCGATCGAGGGGTTCCGCCAGCAGCTGGCCGCCTTCAGCATCGGCCGGGAGGGCGACGGCTTCCACATCGAGCAGCTGCTGGCCGAGGGCGACGAGGTGATGGCCCGGCTCCGCGTGGCGGGCGTGCACACCGGCTACCACCCGCGCATGCCCGAGCCCACGGGCCGGCACTGCGACGTCGAGCAGATCTGGATCTTCACGGTCCGCGAGGGCCGGATCAGCGAGATCCGCGCCGTCAGCGACCGGCTGGGCATGTTCCTTCAGCTGGGGTGGGAGTGGCCGGCGGTCGACTGACGGCCGGGAGGGGCCTTGTGCAGCTCCTCCTTGAGCGCCCGCACGGCCCGCTTGGAGACCTTGGTCCCCACGAACGCGAGGATCCAGATGAGCGCCAGGGCGAGCCCCATGCCACCCCAGAGGGCGGCCTTGTCCTGCTTGCCGAGCACGAGGGCCACGACGCCCACCGTGAGGCAGGCGATCATGAAGAAGTCGTAGAACGCCCGCACCGTGGTGCTCAGCAGCTTCACGGCGATGTGTTCCTGAGTCGCGATATCCGAGGCCAGGGCCGAGATGTGCTCGATCCTGCGGTGCGGATCGCCGACCACCTTGATGCCCGACATATAACGATTATCCGAAATTGTGAGCGAGTGTGCACCACGGCGGAGGGCAGCCCGGCGTCCGGGCTGCGCCTGGCGGCCGTCTCGGCAGCTCCGGCTGCTTCCGGAGGGTTTCCACAGGCGGGGCTGGATGGTCGTCTGTGAGAGAGACGGAGTGCGAAGTGCCGTCTCCCAGCTTGCCAAGACCCGACTGCACCTCAGCTTTCGAAGTCGCCCGGCCGGCCGATGACGCGCGATCGGCCGAGCAGTGGGCCGTGCCGTGTGGGAGCAGGGGCCCGCGCCGCTTCGCCCCGCCCTCAGGGTGGCCTGGCGCCTCGGCCTCGGTCTGCATCTCGGCCCGAGCCAGTACATACAACACCCGGGCCCGAGCGCGCCTGCATCGGTGTCACCGATCCTGTAAAACAGGCTACTGCGATAGTCCGGACACCCGTCATGTCACGCGCCCATCGCGTAGCGGCTAGCCTTGAGGGGACGCAGCGGGGGACAGCAGAGGCGGCATGGTGCACGACGCCGTTTCCGCCGAGCTGCTTTGGACCATCGTTGGGAGCACGGATGAGCGCGGTACCGGCCGGACCCCCGGCCGAACGGCTTGCAGGGTCCGAGGACAGCGGACCCACCGTCCTGCGGATGGTGCTGGGGGCGCAGCTGCGCCGTCTGCGCGTCGCCGCGGGCGTCACCCGCGGAGCGGCCGGATACGAGATCCGCTGCTCGCACACCAAGATCTCGCGCATGGAGCTGGGACAGGTCAGCTTCAAGAAGCGCGACGTGGCAGACCTGCTGACCCTGTACGGCATCGTCGACGACGGCGAGCGGGAGACGATCCTCTCCTTGGCGGCCCGGGCCAACGAGCGGGGCTGGTGGCACAGCTTCGCGGACCTGATGCCCGGATGGTTCGAGGTCTACGTCGGACTGGAGGAGGCCGCCTCGGTCATCCGCTGCTACGAGGCCCAGTACATCCCCGGCCTCCTCCAGAGCGAGGACTACGCCCGAGCGGTCATCCGCGCCGGCTACCCGCTGGCCGCCCCCGACGAGATCGAGCGACGCGTACGCCTGCGGATGAACCGCACCCGCCTGGTTCACAGCCCCGAGCCGCCCCGGATCTGGGCCGTCATCGACGAGGCCGCCGTACGCCGCCTGCCCGGCGGCCGGGCGGTGATGCGCGCGCAGCTGGAACACCTGCTGACCCTGTGCCGGCTGCCCCACGTCACCGTGCAGATCGTGCCGTTCGACCGCGGCGGCCCGACAGCGGCCGGACCGTTCACCATCCTGCGGTTCGCCGAACCGGCCCTCCCCGACATCGTCTACCTCGAACAACTCACCGGTGCCGCCTACCTGGACAAACGCGAGGACCTGGACGCCTACGCCACCGTCGTGGACCGGCTCTGCGTCCAGGCCCTGACACCGTCGCGGACCATCGGCTTCCTGAAACGCATGATGGAAGGACTCTGATTCCGCCCCACCCCCCGTTCCGCCCACCGCCGTCCCAGGGCAGGATGGCCCCATGACGGACGAAGCCCAGGACGAAGCCCAGGACGAAACGATGCCGCAGATCGACACCGGCGTACCGCACTCGGCCCGGATCTTCAACTACTGGCTGGGCGGCAAGGACAACTACCCCGCCGACCGCGAGGCCGGAGACCGCTTCCGCGAGATCTTCCCGGAGATCGTCGACCTGGCCCGCAGCGGCCGCCAGTTCCTGGTCCGCACCGTCCGCCATCTGACCGCCGAGGCGGGCATCCGCCAGTTCCTGGACATCGGCACCGGCCTGCCCACAGCGAACAACACCCACGAGATCGCGCAGGGCATCGCCCCCGACTCACGCATCGTGTACGTGGACAACGACCCCCTGGTCCTCGCACACGCCCAGGCGCTCCTCGTCGGCACCCCCGAGGGCGCCACCGACTACATCGAGGCAGACCTCGACGATCCCGCCGCGATCCTGTCCCACGCGGCCAAGACGCTGGACCTCCGCCGGCCGGTCGCGATCGTGCTGATGGGCATCCTCGCGCACATCGACGAGCACGAGCGTGCCCTGGCCATCGTCGAGCAGCTGATGAGCGCCGTCCCGTCGGGGAGCTACCTCGTCATCCGCGACGGCACCGACACCAACGCCGCTTACCAGGAGGCCATCAGCCGCTACAACCAGAGCGGTGCGGTCCCGTACAACCTGCGCAGCCCCGAGCAGATCGCGAGTTATTTCAGGGGGCTGGAGCTGGTGGAGCCGGGACTGGTGTCGTGTCCGCTGTGGCGGCCGGATTCGACGGATATCGGGACGCCGGTCGAGCTGGCTGTGTTGGGGGCGATCGGGAGGAAGGTGTAGGTCGGGGCGGAGAACCGCAAGAGGATGAAGTACATCAGCCTGACGGCCGGCGACATGGGCAACGTCATCAGCCCCACCGCATACCTCGACCAGTTGCCGACCCTCGCCGCGTCCCTGCCCGAGGGCGCCCGCGCCTTCGCTACCGACCCCGACCACTACAACTTCGGCAGCAAGCGATGCACGAAGGATCTGACACTCGAACATCTGCGAGGCGGAACCGATGATGCCGATGTCTGGATCGAACTCGGATTCCGGCACAACTGCTGGAAGCATGAGGAAGACCTGACCGTCCGCTACCACGGGATATACCGCTTCGTGCTAGACGTGCCGGGCCAGGAGCCGAACTGGGGGCGGCTCGGCGCCGTGATCCTGGATGAGATTCTGCCCGATACCCACGGATGCACTCACGAAATCGCATGTCTCTCGGGATCGATCACGATGGCGTGCCGGGATCTCACAGCCAGGTGGAGCGAGGCGGAGTGCCCCGACAAGCCAACGATTCGATGAATCGGCAACCGTAGCGCCGGGACTGCCCCCCTCTCATCGAGATAGCGAAACGTCGGCCACGGATGCATCAGGAACTCGTGGTGCGAAATGTTCCACGCGTAGGCGCCAGCCATGCCGAAGACGACACTGTCACCTGCGCAAGGCCGTTCCACTCCACCCCGGCGGTCTTATCAGCCGTCTGATGACGGCGTTGTCTCGGCTGGGGCGGCAGGCCCGAGGCCCTCGCGGGGCCCGGCGGCTGCGGCGCACGCTCCTGGAGGAGCACGCGCTGAGCCCGGACGCGAGGTGCGCGACCTGGAGGCGGCGATCCTGCCGATCTCCGGCACCGCGATCAGCGAACGTCTACAGCCCCGACGCCCCGGACTCCTACCCCTCCTCGACCGACGCCGCGGGCACGAGCTTCGACGAGATCGGCTGAGGGACAGCGGGACAGCGTGTCATGGAGCGCTCGGCTCCGCCCGGGGCCGGGCCGCCGCCAGCTTCCTGAGCTGGCGCGGCAGCCGCGCCTCGCCGAGCAGCCAGGAGCCCAGGGTGCTGATGCTCGAGTCGACGTCCCCGTCGGGCTGGAGCACCGCCGCCGTGAAGGAGAACCGCACCTCCCCGAACTCGTGCTGCATCGACCGGATCAGGTTCCCCAGGCCCAGTTCGTCGCTCAGCCAGCGTTCGCAGGCGTCCGGGTCGGACGCCCGGACCGGCGCCGTGCCGAGGGTTTCGAAGAGGTCGGATTTGCTGACCGCCACGGCCAGGCGGGTGCGCCGTGTCTGGGCCCCCATCTGGATCAGCGTCTGCACCGCTTGGTCGAAGACCAGGCTCGGCGGTTCCTTCGACGCCAGCGACCAGTCGATGCCGTCACGGTGGTCGGGGTCGAGGGTGTCGCGGAACGCCGGGACGGACAGCGGGTCGAGGACGAAGAGCATGGAGCGCGCGTTGCGGAAGTACTCCAGCTCGTCCGTCCGGTCGACCGCCGTGAACCGCTCGCCCGCCGCGTCGAAGAGGTGGATGAGGCGCTCGGCGCGGCCCGAGCCGAGATAGAGGGAGTGAGCCCGCGGCAGTTCCGGGCCGGTGCCGGTGACGTGGCCGGCCTGCCGCAGGATCTCGGTCAGGACCCGGTAGGAGCCGGCCGTGGCGGCGTCGGCGAGGCGGGCCGGGACGCGGTCGCGCTCGGCGCCGCGCATCAGCAGCATCATGATCGCCGCCATCAGCTGGGTCTTCCCCGCGTTCGACGCCCCCAGCAGCGGCACGATCTGCTCGCGGCGGCGGCCGGTCTCGTCGCTCATGGTCCTCCCGCAGTCCGGACAGTGGGCCGGCAGCTGGTGGCTCCCGAGGAGCAGCAGCGTCGGCAGTTTGGCGCCGCACGCGCAGCGGCGGCGGAGCACGCCGTAGCGGCCGGGCCGGACGTCCCGGTGGCGGCGGGCGCAGTGGGGGGCCTCACAGCTGTAGGACGGGTACTCGATCCGGTGATAGCAGTGCGGACATGTCATGCCCCTGATCCCCTTGGCGGCCAGCAGGGCGGTGTCCGTGCCGCGCAGCATCCCGATCGCGGCACGACTCACCAGCTGGGCGAGCAGGATCACGACGCCGTGCAGCACCATGATCGCGGCCAGCAGCGCCCCGGCCGCCACCCCGCCGGCGGCCAGCCCGATCCACAGCGCGATCCCGATCGGCCAGGTGACCAGCGGCGAGAGGTCCGGCGCGGTGAACATGCGGGTGGTGATCGCCGAACCCCAGTCCCGGAACAGCTGGGCGCCGGCCATGGCGCCCTCGGTGACGACGCGCCGCAGGTCGTGGAGCGCGGGTCCGAAGAAGTACTGCCGGTAGGCCGGTTCCGGCTCCTGGTCCGGCGGGTAGCCCCGCGGGTCGCGGGCCGCCGGGTCCGGGTTGGACATACGCCGTAGCAGCACCTGGCCGTGGGCGACGAGCACCCTCCCGACGAACGCGAGCGCCGTGGCCCCGATGAGGAACGGCGCGACCGTGGTGGCGAAGAAGATGACGGCGACGCAGTACAAGGCGATGCCCGCCAGCACGACGACCAAGAAGAACAGGTCTTCCAACGATCTCACCCTCCCCCGCGGTGGACTCTGACGCCGAGCCGGGTCTGCTTGCGGTGTCTGGTCTCGAAGCTCCGGTAGTCGTCGGTGAGCGGCTGCGCCTGGGTGAGGACGAGGGTCCCCAGCAGATCCCATTCGCGTTTCTTCAGGGTTTTGACGATGTCCATGAGCTGGTTGAAGACGTCGGCTCGACGTCCGGAGTCGTACATGGTCGCGTAGCGGATGTAGACGCCCGCGATACGTTTGACGACCGCCGCGCTGCGCTGCGAGGGATCCCGGCTGATCCCCGCGATGACGGCGTCCTCCACGTCCGGGGAGAGCCGGGCCAGGACCCAGGCCACGTCGGTCGCCTCCCAGGGGAGGCGTGCGAGCACCCAGGGCAGGTGCTGTCCGGCCAGCATCGCGACCATCGGGGCGGCGGACTCGGCCTGGTGGACGATCCGCACCAGGTCGTCGAAGGTGCTCGCGGTGCGGCAGGCCTGGTCGAAGGCGAGGGCGGCCTCCATGGGGGCGCGCGGGGTCTTCAGGCGCTGCCCGGCCGGAGACGCCAGGAACCTGCGGGAGATGCCCAGGTACCAGTCGAGGTCGACGGCTTCGGACGCCTGCTCCAGGGCTTTCAGGAACCAGATCGCGACCTCGTCGTCGTCGAGCCGGTCCAGCGGCACGTTCGGGGCGATGGCGCACAGGTCGTCCTTGGACCACAGCAGCGTCTCCGGCCACAGCCGCTTGAGCAGTTCGGCGTCCGGCAGGTCCTGGTGACGCCGGCTCAGCACGTCGAGCAGCACCCGGGCCCGCAGACGGCGATGCCGTCGTCCCCGGCTCAGCAGGTACGCCTCCTGCAGCGGCGGATAGTCCGCGAGCTCGGTGGCGAAGTCCGTCTCCTCCAGGAACCGGCCGAGCGGCCCGTCGAGCAGCCGGTCCGCTTCCCGCGGCTGATCGCCGGCGAGATCCCGCAGCTGCATGACGAAGCCCCGGCGGACGGCCGGCCAGTCCCGCAGCGCGGCACTCAGCAGGTCCGAGGCGGCGCCGACGGTCTTGCGCCCGCCGACGACCTCGGGCACGAGCACGCGCCGGCTCAACCCGTACAGGAACACCAGGTCCAGCTCCTGCTCCAGGCCGGCCCGCTTGGCCCAGCGCAACAGCCGCAGCGCCTCGGCGGCGTTCGCGGTGCCGAGCAGCTCGCGGAGCCGGACCGCGATCCGGCGGCGGATGGTCGAGGACTCGATGCGGACGGCCGGCGAGCCGTCGGGGTCGGTGCCGCGCACGCGGCCCAGTTCGGCGTCGATCTGCTCGAACCGGATCTCGTCGCACAGCGCCGGGTCGCCGCCGCGGCGCGCCACCTCGACGAGGGCCGGGAGCAGCCGGTCCGGGCGGGCCGGCTGGCCGTGCAGGAGCAGGGCGAGTTCGGCCAGCACGGGCGGTTCCAGGTCGGCGCCGGACGCCCAGGTCACCGCGCGGTCCACCTCCGCGGCGGTGAGCTGGATCCGGCCCAGGGCCGCGGCGGCCGCGGCCGGGCCCAACCAGGCGTCGAGGCCGGATGTGCCGGCGGCGGCGAGCGTCGCAGCGGTCTGCCACAGGGCCCGGGCGGAGGCCACCCCGACGCGGACCGCGAGGTCGGCCAGCGGATGGGGCGCGGTGTCGGCGGTGTCCCCGGCCGCCATGTCGAAGAGCACGAAGGAGGCGAAGACGTCGGGCGGCAGCTCCCCGGCGGTCTCCGGGACGGCGCCGATCACGTGGAGCCGGCTGGCCGACGGGTCCGCGCAGTAGGTGGAGAACGCCAGCGCCGCCCCGGCCTGAGGGGGCAACAGGTACGACACGGCCGCGATCCACTGCGCGACGCGGTCGGAGTCGTCGTCGACGAGCAGCACCGGATGCCCGCGGCCCTCCAGGGCGGCGGCCGCGGCGGACAACAGCGCGGCCAGCCGGTCGGCGCGCGGGTGGCCGGCGAGGAAGTCGCGGACCGCGGCCGGGCTCACGACGCCGCGCGGCAGCCGCCCGGCGAGCCGCGGCAGCTCCGTCCCGGCGGCCTGCTCCCGGGCCCACACCGGCGCGCGCCACAGTTCGATCGGCAGCAGCGGGCCCAGCGCCTCGGCGAGGTGCGCCGGGGAGTCGGCGGCGAGGGCGTGGGCGAAGTAGTTGCCGAAGCGCTTGGAGAAGTCCTGGCCGACGTACTGGACGGTGGCCAGAATCGACGGCGTGCCGGGCCGGAAGCACAGGTTCACCGGGCAGCGCTCCAGCTCCTCCGCCTGGGCCGGGAACATCTGCGAGCGCGGCGGTTTGTAAGCGATCTGTGCCAGGACTTCGCGCTGGGTCTCGGCGGAGGCGCCAGGGCTGACCGCGTTGAACTGGTAGCCGGCGAAGCCGCTCAGGCCGCGTTCGCAGGAGGTGTAGTAGAGCTGCTCGAGGGTCACGTCACCCGCGTCCCTCGCGGCCGACGGCGCCGAGCTCGCTCAGCAGCCAGACGAACGGGTCGGCCACGCGGTAGGGCTGGATGCCGGTCTGCGCCACCTCCGCGTCGGAGGTGGGGTTGGCCCCGAGCGCGGACACGCCGAAGTAGCGGTAGCGCCGGTAGTTGTTGGCCATCACCTGGTCGATCTGCACGCCGTCCCAGTCCCGGAGCAGGCCCATCATCTCGGTGTGGACGTCCAGGCTGTCCGCGACGTCGAACCGGGGACCGGCCGGCGGTTCGACGGTCAGCGGGCTGCCGCGCCGCAGCCGGTGCCGGAACGCGTCCAGTTTGGGGAACACCACCGCGACCGGGACGTCGATCAGGCCCCGGTTCAGCAGGCCGGGCTGGGACAGGAGCATGTCGGTGATCCGGGTCAGGACGCCGACCGAGGTGTCGTACCGGGCGCCGACGCCGGGCAGCCGGGTGTCCGGGGCCGCGGACTGCCGGGCGCCGGGCATCTGGAGCGGGTCGAGCAGCAGCAGGACGCCGTCGGCGTTGGCGAGGTAGCGGGTGTTGAGGTCGACGCTCTCCTGCGAGACGAGGTCCTCGCCGGCGGCGTCGAAGAACGACAGCAGCGTGTGCACGGGGGCCTGCCGGATCGGCCCGTTCCGGCGGACGCTGAAGCGGAACACGAGCGGGTCCACGCGGCCGTCGCGGGTGCCGGCCGACGTGGTGGTCGTGGGCAGCCGCCGTTCGGCGTAGAGGCTCTCCTCGTAGTTCAGCCGGAACCGGCTCAGAGTGTGCTCGTCCGCGGCCAGCAGCGAGGCGTCGAGGCGGGCCCCGATGCGGTTCATCACCTCGTGCAGCAGCACCGTCATGTAGACGGTCTTGCCGGAGTCCTTCGACCCGACCATCGCGATCAGCAGGTTGTCGACCAGGCCGAACTGGGTCGGGAGCTGGCTGTGGCAGACCGGACAGACGCGGTAGCGGGTCTCGCTCGCGCAGTCCGGGCAGACCGCGGTGGTCTTGCGGCCGTCGGCGGAGAACACCGGGCCGAGTTCGCGGCGGTTGCCGGTGCGTTCCTCCAGGATGCCGTCGGTCTTGGCGACGCAGCGCCGGCCGGTGCGGCTCATGCGGGTGTTGCAGCGGAACAGGATGTCCCGGATCGGGAACCGTTCGTAGCAGTAGGGACAGGTCAGCGGCTTGGGGGCCAGCGGTGTCCGGGTCAGCTTGCGGAGCAGCGGCATCCTCATCCCACCTTCAACCGGTGCAGCGACTCGGGCAGCAGTTCGACCAGGGAGTCCGCCGGGTCGGCGGGGAAGCACACGAGCCAGGCCGGTCCGCGGAAGCGCGGGACCGGGAACTCGACGGTCAGCGGGGTCCGCTGCGCCAGGCGCGCGCCGGCGATGCGGTGGACGACTTCGCCTTCGTGCGCGCCGCGCGGGAGGTACCGGCCCTCGGACAGGACCACGTCGATGGTCGGGAACGAGCAGTCGGTGTCGGCGGTGAGGGTGACCCGGCCGGTCCGGCGGCGCCCGCGGGTGACGGTGAGGGCGTAGCGGACGGTCGGCGGCAGGGCGGCGAGCGCCACGGACGACGGCGGGCCGGGATCCGGGTGCGCTCCGGGGACCAGGGCCTCGACGGTGAACAGGCTCTCGGTGAGGCCGACGCGGAGCAGGAAGCCTCCTTCGTGCTCGTAGACGCGGCGGCTGCACACCGTCTCGCCGCTCCGGCCGTCGTCGCTGGTCCCGATCCGCCAGCGGACCACGGAGTTCACGCAGTCGGGCGGCCAGATCCAGGTGAGGAGGGCGTGGTCCTCGCGGCGGACGGCGTGCAGCGCGGCGACCGGCTGCGGGCGGGCCGGGCCGGTGTCGGCGGGGGCGGAGGAGGTGGCGCGGGGTGGGACGTGCTCGGTGCGGGGAGGGAGGACGGTCTCGGCGCGCGGCGGCGGTGATGATGATGATGATGCGGGCGGTTCCTCGTACGGAGGCGGGGCCGGGGGCGATGTCCGGCCGATCCGTTGCTCGAACGAGGCGGGCGGCCGCCGGGATGTCGCCGGTTCCGGGTCGTCGACGTCGGCCACAGGACTCTGATACGTGTCCGGCCGCGGGCTCGACGTGGGCGCGCCCGAGGTGTTGACCCGCAGGAACCCGAAGCTCGCGGACCGCGCGGCGCCGTTCGCGACGGCGGTCTCGGGTTCGGCGCGGCGTACCGGGACGCCGAGCGCCTCCTCGAGCCGCACGGCCACGTCTTCGGTCGCGCCGTCGCCGGCGAGCAGGACGGCGTCGAGGTCGTCGAGGTCCGGTCCGCCGATCGCGGCACCGGCGGCGCGGACCGCGGCGACGAGGTCCTCGGCGAGGTGCGGCACCGGCACGAGGTCCACCAGGTACTCCCGGACCAGCAGGGCGCTGATTTCCCGGCCGCCCGCGCCGACGTCGCAGACCACGAGGTTCTGGTTGACGCCTTCGCCGACCGCGCCGTAGTGCAGGCAGACGGCGACCGGGGCGAGCACGGTGCCCTTCACCGCCAGGCCGGCCTCCTCCGCGGCCCGGCGCTGGGCGGCGCCCGGCCCGACCCCGAAGCCGGTCGGTGTCGCGAGGACGACGTCGCGCACCTGGCCCGCGGTGGCGGCGCGGGCTCGGGTCGCGAGTTCGGCCAGGACCAGGGCGGCCACGGACTCCGGTGAGTAGGTGCGCTCGAAGGCTCGCACATCGGCGTCGGCGGCCTCGGCGGAGCGGACCAGCAGATCGCGCACCGAGGGCACGAAGACCTGCGCCGCGTCGGCGGCCCCGGCCGGCCCGGCCGGCGAGGCCGGCCCGGCCGGCGGACGCAGAGCGTCCTCCCCCACCAGGGTCTCGTCCGGCCCGGCGAAGCGGACCGCCGCCGGGACCGCGACCGACCCCGCGGTCCCCGTCGCGGCGCCGGGGCCGCCCGCGGGCCAGGCGAGGCGCGCGGCGCTCCGCCCGAGGTCGATGCCGAACACTGTCATGGACCGCTCCCCGTCGTCATGTTCCGGATCTCGAACACGCCGTCCGGCGTGATGCCGACCCGCAGCCGGCTCCCCGGTTCCGGGTCCGCCCGGAGGAAGTACTCGACCAGGGCGATGCGCAGCGCCTCCAGCTCGTTCCGGATCTGCCGGCCGCCGTAGCGGGCGTTCTCCGGCATCCGCATCCGGGCCAGGATCCAGTCGCCGATCGCGGCCCGGTCCAGGTCCAGGACGGCCTTGCGGCGTTCCAGCACCGACTCGGCGATCTGGTCCAGCAGGCGGTCGGCGATGCCCGCGACGTGCCGGGACCGCAGCAGGTCGAACACCACGACGCCGGGCTTGAGCCGCCCGTAGATCTCCGGCCGCCGCAGGTTCTGGAACGCGTTCTCGACCTCCCGGGTGAAGTGCTCCCGCACCTCGCGGTAGGGCAGGTCGTCGGCGGTGGTCGTGATCAGGTCCCACATGGCGTCGGCGCCGGTGTTGGAGGTGAAGATGATCAGCGACTGGGAGAAGTGGGCGGTCTGGCCCCGGCCGTCGGTGAGCCGGCCGTCCTCCAGGATCTGCAGGAACTTGTCCAGGACGACCGGGTGCGCCTTCTCGATCTCGTCGAACAGCAGGACGCTGAACGGCCGCGCCTGCACCCGCCGGGTGAGCTCGCCGCCCTGCTCGTAGCCGACGTAGCCGGGCGGCGCGCCGGCCAGCCGCTCGGCCGCGTGCTCCTCGCGGTACTCGCTCATGTCGAAGCGGGCGAACGCCGCCTCGTCGCCGAACAGCAGCCGGGTGACCGCCTTGGCCAGCTCGGTCTTGCCGACCCCGGTCGGGCCGACGAAGAAGAACACGCCGCGCGGCCGCGCCGTGCCGGAGGCGCCGAAGTCCAGGCCCAGATACGCGATCTTGAGCGCTTCGGCGACCGCGTCGACGGCCGTCTCCTGGCCGATCACCTGGGCGCCGAGCAGTTCGGCGCTGTGCACGATGGTGTCCCGGTCCAGCCGCTCCCACGGGTTGGTGCGGACGTTGAACCGGAGCGCGTCCAGCAGCTGCGCGGGCCGGTCGGCCGGGATGCCGCGCAGCACCGAGGTGCGGACCAGGGCGTCGAGCTCCCAGCCGGCCAGCCCGTCGGTGGCCCGCACCAGCGGTTCCAGATCGTCGCCGGGACCGGCGCCGTGGATCCCGGGCCGCAGCTGGTCCAGCCACCAGCGCCGCTCACCCTGGTCCGGGCGGTTGACCTGGAGGGTGACGACCCGCGGGTCCTCGGCGTGCAGCCAGTGCGGCAGCCGGGCCAGACTCCCGGTCACCGCCAGCACGGCGTTGCGCCGGTGCGGCTCCTCCTCGGCCGGCGCGGCCGGGACGGCGGCGCCGGTCATCGCGGCGCGCAGCCGCAGGTAGCCGTCGGCGCTGGCCGGGTCGGAGACCGGGAGCGCCACGTCGAGGTCCTGGAACACGAACGCGGTGGCGGCCAGCGGACTGGCCGCGACGCGGCGCGCCATGTCGAGCACTTCGGTGACGTCGGTGGGCAGCGCGGCGCGGGGGCCGTGCGCCCTGAGCACGCCGCGGGCGGCACGCGCCGAGGCCGCCCGGCGTGAGCCGGGACGGGCAGGCTGCTCGGGATCGCCGGGATCACCGGTACCGCCCGGATCACCGGGATCACCGGGATGCCCGGGGCCGCGGTCCGGGCCGGCCGGGGCGAGCGTGTCCGCGTCGGCCCGGCCGAGGGCGAGCAGGAGGTCGGCGAAACGCTCGGCGTGGTGGGGGAAGGGGAAGGTGACCCCGTCGAGCGGATCCCACCACAGGACGATCTCGGCGCCGGTGGTGGCCAGATAGTCGGCCACCACTTCCTGGAATCCCGCGGGCCGGCCCCAGAGCCAGAAGCGGTCGTTGACTTCGCCGTGCAGGATGACTTGGCGGCCGCGCCGCAGTTCCCAGCCCAGGACCACGGCCCAGACCGGAAGACTCCCGTTGGCCGGCGCGGGCGCGGGCGCGGGGTCGGTCGGTGGACGCGGCCTGTCGAGCGGCGGACCGGGGAGCGGCTCGGTCACCGGCGGCGCTCCCGCCGGTGGGCCTCGGACCGGTCGGCGCCCTGGTCTATCGGCTTGGCCCGCTCCCGCCCCTCCGGGCCGGGGTCCCGCGGCTTGGGCTGCCCGGACCAGAACAACGGACCGGCCCGGTATTCCTCCGGCAGATCGCCGTGCACGCGGCCGAGCAGGGCCGCGGTCTCGTCGCAGACGCGGTCGGCGGCGACGGTGATCTCGGCGTCCTCGGCCACGTCGGGTTCGCCGGTGATGCTGTAGGTCAGGACGGCGCCCTCGCCGCCGGGACCGCTGTCCTCGATCCGGGTCCGGTACACCGCGCCGTTGGGACGCTGGAAGTTCATCGTCAGGGTGCTGCCGTGGTCCTCGCCCTTTATGTACAGCAGCCCCTGGCGGGCCATCGCCGTCTTGAGGACGTCCGCCAGGGCGACGCGCTGCTCGGCCGCCACCGCCAGTTCGTCCAGGCGGGCCTCGGCCTCGGCGGTCCGGCGCTCGGCGTGGTCCAGCAGCGGAGCGGCGCTGCCCGCCGGTCCGGTGCGCACCGCTTCCCGCGCTGCCGCGAGCGCGGTGCGCAAGGGTTCGCCGAGGTCGTCCGCGGCGAACCCGGCGGCGTCGGACACCGCTGTTTCGACGCGCTCGGTGAGCACGGCGAGCCGGGCCTCGGCCTCGGCCCGCTCCCGCTGTTCGGTGCGCTGCCGCTCGACGGCCTCCGCGGCGGTGTGCACCGCGCGGTTCACGGCGGCCTCGGCCGTGCCGCGCCGGACGTCGAACGCGAAGCCGTCGGTGTCGGACACCGTCTCCTGGAGCCGGTCGAGCTCCTCACGGGCCTTGCCGATGTGCTTGCCGGCTTCGGCTTCGGCGTCGGCGTCGGCGTTCGCGACGGCGCCGTCCAGCGCCGCCCGGAGCGTGCGGACCACCTCGGAGCGCATCGCCACGCCGGCCGCGACGGCCATCTGGACGCGCAGCCCGGCGAGGTCACCGCGCACCTGATGGGCGGCGCGGACGATCTCGCTCTGCTCGGCGAGGGTGGAGGTGCCGACGGCAGCCGTCAGGGTGCTGATGCGCTCTTCGAGGGTGCGCAGGCGGGTGTCGAAGCCCGCGCCGGCGTTCCGGCGGAGTTCGGCGGCCAGGTCCCGGGCCGGTCCGAGCGCGGCTCGGGTGCTCTCGCGGCCGGCGGCGGTCAGCCGCTCGACGCGGTCCCGCTCGCGGGCCTGCCGGCGTTGTTCCTGCTCGCGGCGGGCCTGCTCCCGCCGCTCGCGGGCGCGCGCCGCCCGTTGGACGGCGAGCGCGTTGTAGGCGATGACGCTGTACTTCGGGGATCCGCTCAAGGTCCGCCCCTCCCCATTCCCGTGGCACGTCGGCGCTAGCGGTGTCCCTCCGGCGGCGGGAAGCAGTCGACGCCGACCGCCCGCAGATCGCACCAGGGGCACCAAGGCGTTTCCGCCGGATAGCAGTGACTACTGACGGACAAGCACTGTCTGACCATGCGGGACGCGGAGCACGCGGACAGTACGGCGTCCCACTCCTGCGCCGACGGACGCGAGCGCGGGGCGGCGCCGCCGGGTCCGAAGCACCGTTTGAGAAGGGCGCGGACCGGCCGGGGTAGGACCGCGACCGGCGGTGTGCCGGCCGGCATCCGCACCGCCGCCGGGGCGAGCAGACGGGTGCGGCCCAGCACGGCGTTCCCGTCCAGTCCCCGGTACTCCCCGTCCGGCGCGACTCCGGCGAACGGATGCACGCCGCACATCAGGAGTCGGTGGATCAGGATGCCGAGGGCGAAGCGGTCGGTGTTCTCGTCCGGCGGGAGGTCCGGGTCGGCGACCAGTTCCGGGGCGGTGTAGCCGGGAGTGCGCACGCGGCAGGCGAAGAAGGCCTCGCCGTCGGTGAACTGGAACGAGTCGACGTCGCTCACGGCGACGCGGCCGCCGGCGTCGAGCCACAGGTTCCCGGCGGTCAGGTCGCCGATGACGTAGTGCTCGGCGTGCAGGTCGGCGACCAGCCGGCTCAGTTCGCGGGCGGCGGCCAGACCGAGGGCCCAGGACGCGGCGGGGAACACGGCGCGGCGCCGCTGCGGGGCGAAGAACACGTCGAAGGGTACGTACCAGTGGTGCAGGTCGGCCATCAGGAAGCCGGTCGCGCTGCCGCTGCGCGTGGCGATGCGGGCCAGAGGCCAGGCGGTGCGCGGCGGTTCGGCTCCGTCGCCGAGCAGCCGCACGGTGCGCGGGGCGCGGCCCTGGCGGACCATGCGGTCGAGTTTGTGCGCGATCGACGCCGGGTCGCCGGCGCCGACGACGAGCTTGGCGAGCAGCGGGGAGCCCTGGACCCGGTACACGCCGCCCTGGGCGCCCGCGCCGACGCGGTCGGTCAGGGTCAGGCTGCCGCCGTCGGCCGTGACGGCTTCGATCGGCACGGTCAGGGTCCCGCGGTCAGCGCGCAGAGCACGGTGAGGTCGTCGGCGGACCGTTCGGCCGAGCCGGCGCGCAGCAGGTCGGCCAGCGCCGCGGAGCCGCCTCCGTCCCGGATCCCGCGCGCCACTTCGGCGAAGAACGCCGGGGCGGGCTGCGGGCCGGCCGCGTCGGGCAGCCCGAGGCCGTCGGGCCGTTCCAGGGCCAGCGGGGCGCAGCCGTCCGTGGCCAGCAGGATCCCGGACAGCTCCGGATCCCACAGGGCGAAGGCCCGGATCTCGGAGCGGGCGGCGGTCGGCAGCGCGGCCGGGTTTCCGGGCGGCAGCACCAGATGCCAGGTCCCGCCGCCGGAATCCGCTCCCGGTGCGGTGGTCCGCACGGCCGCGAAGCAGTCGCCGACCGCGACGAAGCCGGCCCAGGGGCCCCGGACGACCGCCGCCGCCAACGCGGTCGCCAGCTCGCGGCCGTCCTCGTCCGGTCCCAGGGCTCGGACACAGCGGCGGAACTCGTCGGCCACGGCGGTGGCCGCCGCGCGCGCCCAGTCCCGCCAGACGGCCGCCGGTCCTGCCGGATCCGGCGCGTCGCGGGCCAGGATCCGGCACGCGACGTCGACGGCGAGCCGCGAGCCGAGTGCGCTGCGGTCCCGCGATCCGACCCCGTCGGCGACCGCGAGCACGAGGACGTCCTGCTCCGGCACCGATCGCGCGAGGAACGCGTCCTGGGTCTCCCGGCCGCGCGCCGCGTGGGAGGAGCCGGTCTGGGTCCAGCCGGCCACCGACGGCCGGCCGCTCACATCCCCTGCTCCAGTCTCCTGATCTCCTGCAGGCGGCGGATCCGCTCGTAGTCGGCGTCGGGGTCGCCGCCGGCCCCGGAGGTCTCGACGCTGGCCGTGATGATCTCCACGACCCGGCCGATGTCGAAGTCGTCGACCTCGTAGTGCGCCGCGGGCGCCAGCGTCGCGAGCAGCCCCATGTCGGCGCCGCCCACGCCGACCGCGACGAACCGGCTGCCGCGCGCCGCGGCCGCGCGCAGCGCCGTGGCCGCGGCCGCGCAGCCCCGGTGGTCCTGCGGCGCGCCGTCCTCGTCGGTGGGGGCGCCGTCGGTGATCAGGCAGACGACCGGAGGGCGGCAGGGGACGTGCCGGTGCAGCTGACCGCTGCGATAGGCGGCGCCGAGTTCGAGCGCGTGCCGGATCGCGGGCAGCATCACGGAGTGCCCGCCCGCGGCCAGCGGCGGCACCCGGACCTCGCCGACCGGCCGGAAACCGCCGTCCAGGTCCTCGACCCGCGAGGAGAACCGGACCATCGCGACGTCGACCCGCGCCGCGTGGGCGGGATTGCGGTGCAGACCGGCCAGCAGCTCGGCCAGGGCGGCGCCGAGCTGGTCGATGCGCGGCCGCCCCGCCGGGCGCCCCATCGAGGCCGAGGTGTCGAGCACGAGCACCAGCGGGATGCGCTCCTGGTACCCGTGGCGCGCGAAGACCGAGGGATCGGCGGTCACGGGCCCACCGGCGAGGCCACCAGGCGGTGCGCGTCGTGCCGAAGGCGCACGGCGTCTCCGGGCAGCAGCGGCCCGGCCGGATCGGGGAAAGCCCGGACGGCCAGCCCGTCGGCCAGGACGAACAGCGCCGGCGACGGCACGGTGAGCACGACGGCCGGCAGCCCGTCGACCGCCGCCCGGACCGCCGGCGGCCGGGGCCGGCGGCGGTGGCGTCGCAGGATATTGAGAACGTGACCCGGTATCACGGCCCGCACGGTACCCCCTCGGCTCCGGCCCTCGGCGCGACGACGGCGCCCTCCGCGCAGAAGCTGACGGACAGTGCCGGTCACCCGCACTTCCCGGCCCTTCGTCGAAGGCCGCGAACAAGTCATTGACATCAAGGCCGAGAAAGCGCGGAAACAAATGCTCTCCGTCACCGTGTGATATCTTTCTGTCGCAGACCGTTCCGCAGGTCGCCCCGGGAAACCGAGCAGTAATAACAGGGCTCGTGTATACCCTTCCGGGCCGCTTCCCAATCCTCGGCGAAGTACCTGTTGAATCAGTTTTCTTCGTCCTGACTCTTTATTGCCGCCCGACGGTACGATCCGAATAATGAGACGCCTGACATGCCACCGAAGGGCGGGAGACGGGCTGCTCACGAGCGCCCGTGCGGGTCCTGAACCATACCAGGGCCCGAGCCGTGCCAGAGGTGCCGGGACCGCGGGCGATGCTCCTCGTCGTGCGCGGGTCCGCCATGAGCATTGGCATTCTGGGGAGGATGCTGCGTTGTTGGAGATTCTCCTGCTCGGGCCGGTGGAGGCCTGGGCCGGCGCCGTCCGGGTACCGCTGGCCCCGCTGGAGCGGGATCTGCTGGCACTCCTGGCCCTGCAGCCGGGGACGGTGTCGTCCACCGACCGGATCATCGACGGGCTCTGGGGCGAGCGGCCGCCGGCCGCGCCGCGCTCCCGGGTCCAGGGCCTGGTCTCCGGGCTGCGCCGCAAGGTCGGCGCGGCCCTCGTCACGCGCCAGCCGGGCTACCTGCTCGACGTGCCGTCCGAGGCCGTCGACAGCGGACGCTGCGAGGCGCTGGCCCGGCAGGTCCGGGCCGCGCGGACACCGGCCGAGAAGGCCAAGATCGCCCGGCTGGCGCTCGGGCTGTGGCGCGGCGAGGCGCTGGACGGGGCCTGCGCGCCGGGCGCCGACCCGGACCGGGCCCGGCTGGCCGAGCTGCGCGTCGGGCTGATGGAGCAGTGCTTCGAGGCGGAACTGGCGCTGGGCCAGCACGCCGAGGTGGTCGGCGAGCTGGCCTCCGCGGTGTCGGCGTACCCGCTGCGCGAGCGGCTGGTCCTGCTGTCGATGACCGCGCTCTACAAGTGCAGCCGGCAGGCCGACGCGGTCCGCACCTACGTCGCGCTGCAGGAGCGGCTGGAGGAGGAGCTGGGCGCCGAGCCCTGCCCCGAGGTCCGCGAACTCCGGGCCCTGATCCTGCGCGGCGAGCCGCTGCCGGACGAGACGCCGCCGGCGCGGCCGGACGGCGCGTCGGGGACGGCGCCGGCCGGCGCCGTCGTGCCGCGGCCCCGGACCGCGTCGTCGCAACGGCCGGCCGTCGAACAGCCCGCCGTCGGGATCAGGACCCTGAAGACCGGCGGCCGGCCCGCGGCCACGGCCCACAAGGCGGCCGCACCGAAGCCGCCCGCCACACCGCGACCGGCCGCCACCCCGCAGGCGCGAAGATCCAGACGCCCCGCTCCGACGGAACCGGTGTCCGACGACGACGGAGCCGCGACCGGCGCCACCCCCCAGCCCGCGCCCTCTTCGCTGACGGCCCCACCGCCAGCGCAGATGCCCGCCAGCTCGGGGCACTTCCTCGGCCGGGACAGCGACCTGGCCGCGCTGACCGCCGCCCTGCCCGGACCCCGCGACGAGCCGCGGGTGCTGGTCGTGTCCGGCGCCGGCGGGCTGGGCAAGACCGCGCTGGTCGTCCGCTGGGCGCACGCGGTGGCCGACCGGTTCCCGGACGGCCAGATCTTCGTCGGGCTGCGCCCGGCGCGCGCCAGCGGACCGCCGCAGGCCGGCACGGCGCTCGGCGCGGTGCTGCTGGCCCTCGGGGTGAGCGCGGACAAGCTCCCGGTCAGCACCGAGGAGCGGGCCGCGCTGTACCGGACCATGGTCCACCGCCGCCGGGTGCTGGTGGTCGCGGACGACGTGCAGGCGGTCGGGCAGCTGCTGCCGCTGGTGCCGCCGACGCCGGGCAGTCTGATCGTGGCCACCAGCCGCAGCCGGCTGACCGCGCTGTCGATCCATCACGCCGTCCGGACCCTGACGATCGAACCGCTGGGCCCGGACCCGTCGCTGGAGCTGCTGAGCGCGATCGTCGGCGCCGAGCGGCTGCGCGGCGAGGGCGTCGCGGAGCTGGTCGAGCTGTGCGGCGGCTGGCCGCTGGCGCTGCGGATCGCCGGCGCGACGCTGGCCGCGCGGGCCGGGCAGTCGCCGGCGTCGTTCGCCGAGGAGCTGCGCGAGCGGATCGACACGCTGACGGTGGCCGGGGACCCGCGCACCGTGCGCGCGGCGCTGGCCGAGGCCCGCGACGGGCTGGAGCCGGCGGCCGCGCGGCTGTTCGCCCAGCTCGGCGTGCTGCCCGGCGACTCGGTGTGCCTGCAGCTCGCGGCCGCCGCCGCCGGGGTCTCGGTGCTGCGCGCGCGCCGGCTCCTGGACGAGCTGATCTCGGCGAACCTGGTCGTGGAGACCGGCCCGGACCGCTACCGGCTGCACGACATGGTGCTGCGGTACGCGCGTCACTGCGGCGCCGAGCTGCCGGACCGGGACGTGGTCGAGGAACGCGTGGCGCGGTGGTACGTGCGGGTCTTCGAGGCGTGTTCCCGGCAGACGGCCCCGGACGGCGACACCGGGGACCGGGACGGCGGGACGGGGCCGGCCTGGCTGCGCGATCCCGGCCGGGAGCTTCCGGCCGGAGGACCGCGGGCCCTGAACACCGCGGGCCCGGCCGAGTGGCTGCCGTTCGCCGGCGAGGACGCGGACCTGTTCCTGGACTTCGAGCGCGGGAACGTGGCCCCGGTGGCCCGCTGGCTGGCCGGGCGCGGTGACGACGAGCTGACGTGGCGGTTCATCGCCCACGCCTACGCGGCCGACCCGGCCGTCCCGGCCGAGGTGTGCCGGCTCGGCCTGGCCGCGGCGACCCGGCTCGACGACCCGCGCGCGCTCGGCGCCGCCCACGCCCAGCTCGGCGTGGCCTTGCTGGCCGATCCGGCGCTGGCGCCGGAGGCGGACTGGCACCTGACCGTGGCCGTGGAACAGCTGGAGTCGGACGCGAGCCGGCTGCACCGCGCCGCCTCCTTCGCCCTGGGCCGCCTGCGGGCCCGCCAGCGGCGTCCGCACGAGGCGCGGGCGGCGATGGAGCACACGCTGGGCTGTCTGGATCCGGGCCGGGAACCGCTGTCCTACGCGATCACGCTGGTCGGGTACGCCGAGGTCCTGGCGGGCTCCGGACACGTGCGCAAGGGTCAGGAGCGGTTCGCCCAGGCCCTGATATTGGGCGCGGCGGCGGTCGGCGGCCGCTTCGAGCGGTCCGGCGCGGCCGCCCACTCCCGGGAGGGCGAGGAGTTCCTCGGCTATCTGGCGCGCCGGCTGGACGCCCCACGGGTCGCCGCGCCGGACCGCGCGCTGGCCCGCGCGCTGGTCGCGATCAGCGAGGCCCTGCCGCCTCCCCCGCGGCCCGACCGGCGGGAGGACGCGGCCCCGGTCGGCGCCGCGGTACCGGGCGGTGCCGGCCATCCGCTCGACCCCGCTGAGCTGAGCGTTCCGAAACCGATGATCGTCCCGGTCCCGCCGGAGCACCGCGCGCCGCCGCTGCCGTCACCCTCGGTGCCGTGGGTGCTGTGAGCACGACCGCGGCGCCGGGAACCACGACCCTTATGAAGAACGGAGCTTCATGACAGTGCGCGAACGCGCCGAGGCGATGCTGGAGCAGGATCTGACCTGCCGGAGCCTCGGCATCACGCTGGACGAGGTGGCGCCCGGGCGCGCCGTGCTGACGATGCGGCTGGGCCGGGAGATGGTCAACGGCCACGGCATCGCGCACGGCGGCTGGCTCTTCCTGCTCGCCGACGCCGCCTTCGCGTACGCGTGCAACTCCCACGGCCCGGCCGCCGTGGCCCAGACGGCGCAGGTGACGTTCCTGCAGCCGGCCGGGCCCGGCGACGAGCTCGTCGCGGAGGCGGTGGAGCGGGCCCGGTCCGGCCGGACCGGGCTGTACGACGTGACGGTGCGCCGTCCGAAGGACGGCGCGGTGATCGCCGAGTTCCGCGGGCAGAGTGTCACGTTGTCCGGGCGGCCAGCCGCTGCTCCGGGTGCCCCGGGTGCTGCGGGTGCCCCGGGTGCCCGGGGCGCTCAGGGTGCTGCGTCGGCGGCTCCGGCGGCCGGTCCGACGGCCGGCCGGACGACCGCTCCGCCGGCCCCTCCGGCGGGCACTGCTCGGCCCACCGCCGCCGACCCGCCTCCGACAGGGTCCTGATGGGGTCGTAGTACTGCCGTCCGGCCCACGTCGACACCCCGAGTTCCCGGTCGTACGCGTCGGCCATGTGCACCCACCGCTTCCCGAGCAGCGGCACGTCGCACACGATCCGCGGCGTCGCGTACCCGGGCAGGTACCCCATGATCGAGTCCTGCAGCGCCTTCGCCTCGCCCAGCGAGACCCGCCAGTGCTCGGCGTTCGGCACCATGTCGCACATGTAGAAGTAGTAGGGGAGGATGTTCGCTTCGCCCTGCAGGGCGAAGCAGAGGTCGAGCAGGCCGTCGCGGGTCGCGTTCACCCCGCGCATCAGCACGCCCTGGTTGCGCACGTCCCGCACCCCGGCGTCGAGCAGCGCCCGCGCGGCCGCGGCCACCAGCGGCGTCACCGAGTTCGCGTGGTTGGCGTGGGTGTGCACGGCCAGGTTCACCGCGCGCCGCGCGGCCAGCCGCGCCACCCGCGCCATCCCGTCGAGCACCTTGGGCTGGAGCCAGTGCTGCGGCAGCCCGACGACGGCCTTGGTGGCCAGCCGGATGTCCCGCACCGACTCGACCTCCAGCAGCCGCAGCAGGAACGCCTCCAGCCGCGGCCACGGCACGTTCGCCACGTCGCCGCCGGACACCACCACGTCGCGGACGCCCGGCGTGCGCTTCAGGTAGTCGAGCATCGCCTCCTGCCGGTCGGCCGGCCGCAGCACCAGCCGGTTCTTGGCGACCTGCGGCGTCGAGGAGCCGACCAGGTCCATGCGGGTGCAGTGCCCGCAGTACTGCGGGCAGGTGGACACCAGCTCGGCCAGGACCTTGGTCGGGTACCGGTGCGTGAGGCCCTCGACCACCCACATCTCGGCCTCGTGCAGCGAGTCGCGCTGCGCGTGCGGATGGCTGGGCCAGTCCGGGTCGCGGTCGGAGGCCACCGGCAGCAGGTACCGGCGCACCGGGTCGGCCAGGAACGCGGCGTCGTCCGGCGGCGCGTGCGGCACCATCGTGTTCAGCATCTGCGGCGGCACCATGATCGCCATGGTCGCGAAGCGCTCTCGGTCGGCGTGCAGGTCGTCGTAGAAGGCCGCGGACAGCAGGCCGCCCATGACGTTCCGCAGCTGCGCGGCCGTCTTGACGCTGTGCGCGCGCTGCCATTGCGGATCACGCCACTGCTCCGCGGTGACCTCGCGCCAGCCCGGGAGCCGCCGCCAGTCCGGCTCGACCAGGGTCGGGCGGACGTAGCGGTAGGGCTCCCCGGGCTGGAGATCGTTCTTAGGCGCCATCAGAGGGCGTTCTGCGCGGCGAACAGGGTCGCGAACCGGGTGCGGAGCTCGCGCTTGAGGACCTTGCCGGTCGGGCCCAGCGGATAGTCCGCCGCCTCGCGGGCGATGCGGACGGCCGCCAGCGGCGCCCGGCCGGCGTCGGCGAGCTGCTTGTTCGCCGCCTCCAGCACCCGCTGCTCGGTGACGCCGGCGACGTCGGAGGCCGCGGCGCCGGCCTGCAGGCGCACCATCGCCACCGGCACCTGCCCGCCCTCCGGTCCCGGCACGCCGAACACCGAGCAGTCCTGCACGTACTCGGCCACGTCGGCGATCAGCACCTCCTCCAGCTCCAGCGTGTAGACGGGCCCGGAGACGCCGTCGATCACGTCGACGGTGCGGTCCAGGTGGTAGAAGCGGCCGTCGCCGTCGCGGCGCGCCACGTCGCCGGTGAGCCAGTAGCCGTTCAGCTCGAAGGAGCGGGTCAGCTCCGCGGCGTTCCAGTAGCCCGGGGTGCGCGACGGCGTCTTCACCCCCAGCAGGCCGACCTCGCCGTCCGGCACCGGGTGCCCGTCGCCGTCCAGCACCGCGGCCTCGGTGACGGTCTCCAGCTTCCGGCCGACGCAGCGGTCGTCGCGCTCGGTCTCGGGCGTCCACACCTGCCCGAAGTTCGCCATGCCCATCTCCGACGAGCCGAGCCCGTCGACGTACTGCGACCCGGGCAGCGCGTCCTCGGTGGCGCGCTCGGAGGGCAGCAGCCACGGCTTGATCAGGCCGGCCGGGCGCTCGCCGAGCGTGACCAGCCTCCTGATGTGGCCGTAGTGCGCGGAGTCGCCGGTGTTGAACCAGCTGTGGATCCGGGCCGCGCCCTTCACGGGCAGCTCGCCCGTGGCCAGCTCGACGAAGGTGCGCGGGAACGAGGCGATCATCGTCGGCTGGAACGCCTCCATCACCGGCTCGACGCCGGCGCGCGTCCAGTCGCCCATGACCACGGTCGGCAGGCCGAGCAGCGTCGCGGTGAGGAAGTAGCTCAGGCCGCCGGCGTGCGTGTGCGGCATCAGCGACATCAGCTTGTCGTAGGGCTCGGCCGGGAACCGCGTCATGCGCGGCTGCTTGCCGTCCCAGAACTGGCGGTGTCCCAGGATCGTGGACTTGGGGATGCCGGTGGTGCCCGAGGAGTGGATCAGGGCCACGACGTCGTCGGCCGCGTGCTGGTACGGGTACTGCTCCGGCAGCCCGGCCCCCGAGGCGTCGAACGCCTGCACCTCGCTGGCCAGGGCCAGGAAGCGGGGCCGGCTCTGCGGGTTCTCGCGGTAGGCGGCGGCCAGCCGGGTGGTGTCGAACGCGACGACGCCGACCACGCCGACGTGGTCCAGATAGCGGACCAGCACGTCCGGGCGCATGGCGTCGTTGATCATCGCCGGGACGGCGCCGAGGGCCGAGAGCGCGAGGAAGTGCACCAGCGGCTCGAAGCCCTCCGGCACCAGCACGCCGACCGGGTCGCCGGGGCGGACGCCGTTGACGTGGTACCACTTGGCGTACCGGTCGCGCAGCGCGGCCAGCTCGACCAGGCTGTGGCCGCGCAGGACCACCTGGCCGCGGTGGTCGGTCCTGTGGCTGTACACGTAGGGGACGTCGCGGTGGGGGTTGTCCCGCAGCGCGTAGTCCAGGAAGTTGCCCGCGCCGAGGTCCGGCTCGGTCATGAAGTTCTCGCGCACGGCCAGCGGTGCGAGGGGACTGATGTCGCTCATCGCGGACTCCTTCAGGATCCGGGCAGGGTGAGGATTTCGGCCGCGGCGCGCCGGCCCGAACGGATCGCGCCCTCCATGAGGCCGAAGAACTCGGTGCTGGTCTCGGTGCCGGCCCAGTGGACGCGGCCGTGCGGCGCCGTGAGCCGCGGGCCCAGGCGCAGCCAGTCGCCGGGCCCGAACAGCGCGGCGTAGCAGCCGCGGGCGTAGGGGTCGGCGATCCAGTCGGTGACGTGGACCGCGAGCGGGTCCGGCAGGTTCGGGAACAGCCGCCGGGCCTGGGTGCGGGCCCGGGCGCGCTGCTCCTGGGGGCGCAGCGAGGAGAAGCGGTGCGCCTCGGCGCCGGTGACGAAGCCGGTCAGGACGCCGACCCGGTGCCCGGCCGGGGAGTCGTCGACGGTGGACAGCAGCGGGCCCGCGGCGTTCACGGACCAGCCGGACAGCCCCTCCTCGCGCCAGGCCGGCTCGGGGTAGACGAGCTGGACCTTCACCGCGCAGCCCGGGGCGGTGCGGGTGGTGGATCGGGTCGCGGGCAGCTGCGGCACGAAGTCGACGCCGTCGGCCAGGACCGGCGGGATCGCGACCACGACGCGGTCCGCCTCGTGGCGGCCGCCGTCCTCGGTCAGCACGCTGACGCCGCCGGCGTGCTGGTGGACCGCGGTCACGACGGCGCCGAGGCGGACGTCGAGCTCGGCGGCCAGGCGCTCGGCCAGCTGGTGCGCGCCACCGTCGACCCGGTACTCCTGGGCGCCGCCCTCGAAGGCGTTCAGATAGCGCAGGCCGCCGCCGGAACGGAGGTAGAACGCCATGTGCAGCACCGAGATGTCGGCCGGGTCCGCGGCCATCATCTCGCCGAGGAACAGCGGGAAGAAGACGCGGGCGTCCGGATGGCGCAGCGTCGCCTCGGCCCACTCGGCGGCCGTGGTGTCGTCGAGCTCCGCCGCGCCCGGCGTGTTCCAGGGGGCTGCGACGTCGACGCGGCTGGTCAGGTCGGCGAGGTGGTCGAAGAGCTCGCCGAGGACGACGGCGTTGAGCGGCGGGAAGCGGCCGGGACAGGTCCGCGGCCCGTCCGGGGAGTCGCCGAGTTCGAAGACGCTGGAGCCCTCGGTGCTGGTCGGCGTGGTCTTCAGGTCGTGTTCGGCGAGCAGCCCGAGCAGCTCGGTGTGCCGGTCGCCGAGGTACGCCGCGCCGGCGTCGGCCCACGCGCCGGGCGCGGCCTCGGGCGCCACCTCGACGCCGTGCGTACGGCCGCCGACCCGCTCGCGCGCCTCCAGCACGGTCACCGCGGCCCCGCCCCGGCGCAGCCGGTCGGCGGCGACGAGCCCGGCCAGGCCGGCACCGACGATCAGGACCCTCACGGCACGACCACCCCGCCGATCCGGGCCGCCAGCAGCTCCGGCGTCGGGGCCATGAGGAAGTCGTCCATGGTCAGCTCCTCGCCGGTGGCGCGGGCCAGCGCGCTGAGCACGCGGGTGGCCAGCAGCGAGTCGCCCCCGAGGTCGAAGAAGTCGTCGGCGGCGGCGATGTCCTCGGTCTCCAGCACGGTGCGGAAGATCGCCAGGACGTCGTCTGCGGTCATCGGTTCACTGCCTTTCCTGCCTGCGCGGCACGGCCCGCCGGGGCGTACCGCCGGTGCGTCGCCGCCCGGTCGGCCTTGCCACTCGCGGTGCGTTCGAGTTCGGGGACATAGATGAGGCGGCTGGGCACCAGGTGCGCGGGCACCCGCGCGCGGAGCCAGCCGAGGAGGTCGTCGTTCTCGTCGCGGGCGACGACGTAGGCGACCAGGGCGGTACGCCCGGCGAGCGCCGTGCCGACCACCGCGGCGGCGTCGACCGCCGGGTGCCGGGTCAGCTGGGCCTCGACCTCGCCGGGGTCGACGCGGACGCCGCGGATCTTGACCACGTGGTCCAGCCGGCCCTCGTGGAACAGCAGCCCGCCGGGCTCGCGCCGCACCCGGTCGCCGGTGCGGAACCAGCGCGCGCCGTCGCGCAGGACGAAGCGCTCGTCGGTGGCCTCCGGGCGGCCGAGGTAGCCGGCGGCCAGCGCCGGGCCGCCGACCAGGAGCTCGCCGTCCTCGGTGATCAGCTCCCTGACATGCGGCAGGGCGCGGCCGATCGGCGGGACGCCCGCGGTGGCGGTGGCCGTGTCACTATCGACGTAGACGGCGTGGGTGATGAGCGTGGTCTCGGTGCAGCCGTAGGTGTTGAGGAGCCTGACCTGCGGGGCCAGGGCCAGCCATTCGGCGACGCGCGCGGGATTGGCCGCCTCGCCGCCGATGACCACCAGGCGCAGGCACGCCGGGAGTCCGCGGCCTTCCTCGGCGAGGTGCCGGACGAGTTCGTGCCAGAAGGCGGTCGGCAGGTCCAGAACCGTGATCCCGCGCTGCTCGACCATACGCAGGAAGCGCGGGAAGGAGCCGGTGTGGGCCTCGGCGTCGAAGACGAGCGCGGCGCCGGCGGTGAGGGTCGGCAGGATCTCCTCGAAGCAGGTGTCCCAGTTCAGGGAGGCGAACTGCAGGACCCGGTCGTCGGGCGTGAGCGCGAACAGCTCGCGCAGGGACGCGACGACCGTGCCGATCGCGGTGCGCGGGGTGAGCACGGGCTTGGGCTCGCCGGTCGATCCGGAGGTGAACAGGACGTAGGCGATGCCGTCGGGGACGCCCGCGGCGAGCGCCTTGCGCATGGCGGTGCGGCGCTCGGCCGGGAACGCGGGGTCGACCGGGCAGTACGCACCGCCCGCGGTGACGGCTCCGAGCAGCCCGATCACCGTCTCCGGCGCCCGGACGGCCGGAACTTCGACCGCGCCCGGCGCGGGCCCCAGTTCCGAGGCCCGCGCCGCCACGCGCTGTGCGAGCTGCGCGTAGGTGAGCGGGGTACCGTCGCTGAGGACTGCGACGCGGTCCGGGTACCGCCGCGCCGCCGCTGTGAAGTCGGCGAGCAGATCAGGGGTCTGCGAGGTGACGGTCATGCCAGCCACGTCCGCGCCATGTCCTGCACCGCCGCGCCGCTGACCTCGACCAGCTTCAGCGCGGCGTACTCCCGGGCCCAGGCCGACGTCGGGATCCGGAAGTCCGGGTTCTCCGCCTTGAGGGCTTCGACCACGACCTCCGCGACCTCGGCGCCGTTCTGCGCGCCGGGGTAGCCGGAGTCGGCGACCCACGCCATATACCGTTCCAGGATGTCGGCGTAGGGCCCGGCGGCGGTGAGCAGCCCTTCGCGGGTCAGCCCGGAGTTCGGGCCCCACGCCGTGCCGAGCACCGGCCCGGGTTCGACGAGCACCACCGAGACGCCCATCGCGGCGACGGTCGGGGCGAGCGACTCGAAGAAGCCCTCGACCGCGAACTTCGCCGCCGAGTAGCCCTCGTTGAAGGGCTGGCCGATCAGGCCCCGGGTGCTGCCGACGGTCACCACGCGGCCCCCGGTGGCGCGCAGGTGCGGCAGCGCGGCGCGGGTCACGGCGACCACGCCGAAGAAGTTGACCTCGAGGTTCGCGCGGTACTCGGCCATCGTGGCGGTCTCGATGGTCGCGAAGGAGTTCGCGCCGCCGGCGTTGTTCACCACGATGTCCAGGCGGCCGTACTCGGCGAGGACCTCCTTCAGGCAGGCGTCGATCGACTCCTCGTCGGTCACGTCGAGCCGGCGCACGTCGACCGCGACCGAGGCGCCGGACGCCGCCTGGAGCAGGGGTCCGGCCTTGTCGGGGTCGCGCATCGTCGCCACGACGCGGAAGCCGGCGCCGGCCGCGGCGACCGCGGTCTCCAGACCGATGCCCGACGAGCATCCGGTGATCAGGACCACCCGGTCGGTGTCGGTCGTGCCACCCGCGTCGGTCGTGCCGTTCATGCCGCCCGGGCCGCCCGCGTCGTTCGTGCCGCTCATGCCGTGCTCCCCACCGGCGCGGCCGGGCCGGCGGCGGACGCCGCCTCGGCCAGCGCCTGCTCGCGATTGATCTTCCGCTGGATGCCGGCCTCCGGCGGCCAGGCGAAGAACGTGCCGATCAGCGTGGCGCAGGCCATCGTGATCTTGCAGGCGTTCAGGATCCCGTGGCCCGGTGTCAGCAGCTGCACGAAGACCCCGGCCATCAGGGCGCTGACGGGGATGATCCCCCACGTCAGGGTCCGGAAGGCGGCCGCCGAGACCGCCTGGTCGGCGACCGGGATCCGGACCTGCCGCACCGCCGCGGTGCAGACGTTGTACCAGACCATGGTCACGCCGTAGAGGGACAGCACCGCGCCGACGACCAGCGCCGAGGGCAGCGTCGGGGCCAGCAGGATCCCCAGTCCGACCGCCGAGTGCGCGAACACCGCGATCGGCATCAGCCGGGCCGGGCCGATCAGCCTGCTGACCCGCTGCGCCAGAAGGGCGCCGACCAGGGCGGCCCCGGCGGCGACCGACATCGCGATGCCGTAGGTCCCGACCGACAGGTGCAGCCCGCGATAGGCCAGGATCGGCATCACGGTGACGTAGACCGGCCCGCCGACGTTCATGATGAACGTGCCGATCAGCGTGCCGCGCAGGACCGGGTCGGTCCAGTTCAGGGTGACGCCGGCCTTGAGCCGCTGCCACATCGTCTGCTCGATCTTCTTGCGCTCGCCGTAGGAGCGCATGGAACGGATCGCGCCGGCCGAGAACAGGTAGCTGCCGGCGTCCACGAGCAGCGCCGCGATCCCCATCACCTGGTACAGGAAGCTCGCGACCGCGGGGCCGACGACCTCGGACGCGGTCCGGCTGGTCTCCATGTTCGAGTACGCCGCCACCCGGCCCTCGACGGGGACGACGTTGGCGATGGTCGCGGTGTAGCCGATATTGAAGAACACCGACGCCGCGTTGACGACGGCGACGCTGAAGAACAGCAGCAGCACCGACAGGTGGTGCGTCCAGTACGCGACCATCACCAGCAGGATCACCGAGAACCGCGTCAGGTCGCAGACCACGAGCGTCAACCGCAGGTCCCACCGGTCCACGAGCATCCCGGCCACCAGCGACAGCAGCGGGATGGCCAGGTACTGCGCCATCGCGACCAGCCCGATCTGGAACGCCGAGGCGTGCAGCAGCAGGATCATCACCGCCGGGACGACGAAGATGTTCACCTTGTCGCCGACGTAGCTGACCGACTGCCCGGCCCACAGCAGGTTGAACTGGCGGCCCAGCCCGAGCCGCCCCTTCTTCTCCGGCGCGGGGGCGGCCGCGTCCGCGCTCACGGCTCCCGCCGCTGGACCAGCTTGGAGGTCTTGCCGGTGCGTTCATTGCTGATCAGGTCCTCGACCAGCCGCACCACCAGCGCCTCCGGGTCGCGGTGGAACGCGGTCGAGGGCCCGCCGAAGGCCGATCCGAGGATGTGGTCGCGGATCGCCTCGGCCAGGTCGCCCGCGGCGTCCCGGGCCGGGACGATCAGCACTTCCAGCGTGCTGCCGCGGGAGGCGTACTCGGTGAGCACCAGCTGCACCTGGGAGACGCCGGGCCGGGTCGCGACCTCGGCGGTCAGCGTGTCGGCGTTCAGCAGCAGGCCGCGGAACTTCACCTCGCCGTCGCGGCGGCCGAGCACGCGCAGCGCCGGCCCGGACTCGCGGCAGGTGCAGGTTACCCACTCCCCCGCGTCGCCGGTCTGGTAGCGCAGGACCGGGTTCAGGCCGTGCGGCTTGAGCGAGGTGAAGTCGAGCATCTGGTTCTCGCCGACGTGCACCAGCTGCGAGGGCAGCAGGTGCCAGGTGTCGGCGGCGCACTCCGGGGTGTTGGTCCCGGCGACCCAGGTCTCGGTGCTGCCGAACAGGCCCCAGCGCTTGGCGTTCGGGGCGACCAGCGGCAGGTCCTCGTCCAGGCCGGGATTCCACTCCTCGCCGAGGTACAGCACGCTGCGCAGCTCCGGCAGCTTGATGCCGATCTCGCGGGCCCGGCCGAAGATCGGCCGCAGCACGCTGGGGGTGCCGCCGAACGAGGTGACGCCGCGCTCGGCGAAGAACTCGAGCCAGACGTCGTACTCGGTCCGGTTCACGGCGCCGAGCCCGACGCCGGTGCAGCCGGCCAGGTCGGCGTAGCAGCCCATCAGGTAGTGCGCGCCCCACAGCTTGCCGGCGCCCCAGCCGTTGACGAACAGGTCGTCCGGACCGAGCGGCTTCCACTGCTCGTAGACCTCGTTCATGTACAGCCCGGTCGGGGCGTAGCCGAGCTTCGGCGAACCGGTGCTGCCGCCGCTCTGGAAGGTCCAGGTCGCGCCGCGGTGCGCCTTCGGCTTGAGGTGGTCCAGGGCGACGTTGAGGTCGTCCTTCACCATCACCGGCACGTGGATCAGGTCTTCCAGGCTGTCCAGCGCCACGACGTCGGCGTAGCGGTCGGCCAGCGCGGGCACCGAGCGGAGCTTGGCCAGCGTGGCGCGGACGGTGTCGAGCGCGTCGGGCAGGGTGCTGGCGAACCGGGGGGTCATGACGAGGCCTCCTCGGAGACGGCGGAACCGGCGAACAGGGCGCTGTGACGGTCGCGGTAGGCGAGGAAGCGGTCGCGGATCAGCGTGTGGGTCGCCTCGACGATCGCCGGGTCGCCCGGGTCCGGGCAGAAGATCATGCCGTCGGGCTCGATCTCGGAGAGCCAGAACTGCTTGCCGTCGTACAGGAAGTCGGCGCAGAAGTACGGGATCGGCAGCTTCTCCGCGCAGTACTCGACCGCGGGCAGCAACTCTGCCGGCGTCTGGGTGAAGTACGCCTTCGCGCCGGTCGTCACCTGCGGGAAGATCGCGCCCTCGCCGGGCTCGCGGACCATCGTGGTGTGCGCGCGGCCGTCCACGACGTACACCCGGAAGTCGATGGTGCCCTTGCCGAGGTAGGGCTGGAACACCAGCGTGGTGTCGCCGCCCTGGGCCAGGCTCAGCAGCCCCCGCACGTCGTGCGAGTCGTGGGCCAGGTTGATGCCCCGCGCGGCCATCCAGCCCGCGGGCTTGACGAAGGCCGGCCAGGGCAGGTGCGCGGTGGCCGCCATGTACTCGTCGAACAGCAGGTCGCGTCCGGCGGTGACGCGGACCGTGGGCACCGGCGGCAGCGGGCAGTCCTTGAAGAACAGCAGGGTCGCCAGCTTGTCGTTGCCGATCGGCGCGAACATCGAGGGGTGCGGCAGGTAGAAGCCGGCCTGCTCCAGCACCGAGTAGAGGGTGAACTGGTTGAACGCGTCGACCGACTGGTACGGCAGCGTGTAGGGGGACGTGATGAACACCGTGTCCTGCGGGGTCACCGGGACGCCGTCGACGTAGGTCTTCGGGTTCCGCACGTCGAGCGCGTCGACGGTGACGGCCTCGGGCGCGACCCGGTCGAAGGACAGGTCGAGCTCCTTGGCGATCTCGGCGTACGTGTCCCAGAACGACGCCTTCCACTTGGCGTTGGTGCGGGTGGACTCCCGGTCCGGGAACACCCAGCACAGCCGGCGCAGCGTGCTTGTCGAGTCGGTCATGGGCCGAGCGTCGCAAGGGGCTCTGGAAATGTTCTTCGAATCCGCTGCGAATCCGCTGTATGACTCCGGACCCTGCATTGTCCGCATGTCCTGTCCGCTGGGCGGCACCGCGGGGCGCGGCAAGCCCGGGCCGCAGTGGATTCACAGTGGATCTGCAGCGGATCCGAAGTCCCCCGGCGCACACTCAAGCGATCTTCCGCAGCCTGTGCCGGAGCCGTGCAGAAAGGGTGTTGCCCATGAGCCCGCCGAGCCCGTCCAAGACGGTCGTCATCACCGACGTGTACGCGCCGACCAAGCGGCTGGCCCCGGAGTTCGTCAAGGCCGGCTACGAGGTGGTCCGGCTGCTGAGCACGCCCGAACCGCCCCGCGGCTACGCCGCCGCGTTCGACATGTCCGGCTACAAGGCCCTGATCACGCACGCCGGCGACCTGTCGGCCACCGTCGAGGCGGTCGCCGCGCACCGGCCCGCGGCCGTGGTGGCCGGCGGCGAACTCGGCGTCGAGCTCGCCGACCAGGTCAGCGAGGCCCTGGGGCTGCTGACCAACGGGACGGCGCTGAGCACCGCGCGCCGGGACAAGTACGTGATGATCGAGACCGTGCGCGCCGCCGGGCTGCGGGCCGCGAAGCAGATCCTGGTCACGAGCGCGGAACAGCTCGCCGCGTGGCACCGGGAGGTCGGGGGGCGGATCGTCGTCAAGCCGATCCGCAGCGCCGCCGGCGACGGGGTCTCGTTCTGCGACACGCCGGAGCAAGCGGTGGCCGGGTACCGCGCCATCGTCGACGCCGAGAACGTCTTCGACATCCGCAACGAGGGCGTGGTCGCGCAGGAGTACCTGGTCGGCGGCGAGTACATCGTCGACACGGTCAGCCGGGACGGACAGCACCACGTCACCGACATGTGGAAGTACGAGAAGATCGGCGCGAACGGCATCACGGACCTGACCTGCGGGCTGCGGATCCTGCCGCGGCACGGCGAGGTCCAGGACGAGCTCGTGCCGTACTGCTTCGACGTGCTCGACGCGCTGGGCATCGCGCACGGCGCGGCGCACATCGAGGTGAAGCTGACGCCGAGCGGACCGTGCGTGGTCGAGGTCGGCGCGCGGATGGCCGGCGTGGACTGGCCGAGCTACGTGCGGCTGGCCGTCGGCGAGTCGCAGCTGGAGTGGATCGTCGACGCGGCGGTGCGACCCGAGCGGTTCGCCGAGCGGTGGAAGGACGACTACCGCCTGCAGCGGTACTTCATCTCGGCGATGAACTGCACGACGACCGCCGGACGCCTGCGCTCCTACCCGCTGCTGCCGCAGGTGGAGGCGCTGGAGAGCTTCGTGGAGGCGCGGCAGCTGGTGCCGCCGGGCGGGACGCTGCGGCGGACCGTGGACGACCTGACGTGCCCGATCATCATCAACCTGATGCACGAGGTCGAGGAGGTCGTCGTCCGCGACTTCGGCACCGTCCGCTACCTCGACGGCGCGGGCTTCTACGAGCTCGACCAGGAGTCCTGATGCGTCCGCACGTGGTGGTCATCCACCGCTGGCGGGCCCGCTATGCCGAGTACGAGCGCTACGTCGACCACCGCGAGAACGCGGTCAGCTACATCACGACCGAGGTCGGCGCCTGCTCGGTGACCCCGCTGGCCGCCGCAGTCGCCCTGGTCGAGGCCACGGACGACCAGCAGGCGGTCGGCGACCGCATCCACGAGCTGGCGGCCGACCTCGGCAAGCCGGCCGCGATCATCGCGCTGAAGGAGGACGACCTGCTGGTCGCGGCCCGGCTGCGGGCCGAGTGGGGCTGCTCCGGGCCGACCGAGGCCGAGCTGCTGCCGTTCCGGGACAAGCTGCTGATGGCCGAGGCGGTCGCGGCGGCCGGCGTGGCGGTCCCGGCCTTCACGGCGGTCCGCACCGCCGACGACGTCCGCGCCTTCGGCGCGCGGCACGGCTGGCCGGTCATCGTGAAGCCGCGCATCGGCAGCTCCAGCGCCGGCGTGGTCCACCTGACCGGCCCGGAGGACTGCTCCGCGCTCGACTTCTCCGAGCCGGTCCTGGCCCAGGCCTACGACCCGCGGCAGATCTACCACGTCGACGGGTGCTTCGACGGCACGTCCTTCGGGCCGTTCCGCGCCGCGCGGTATCTGAACACGACGCCACTGGGCTTCCGCGAGGGCACGTGTCTGGGCTCGGTCGAGGAGGACGACCCGGAGCTGGCCCGCGCGATCGGCACGTTCGGCTCGCGCGCGCTCGCGGCCCTGACCGACCAGCCCACGGTGTTCCACCTGGAGGTGTTCGTCGACCGGGAGACCGGCGCCTGCGCGTTCCTCGAAGTCGGCGCGCGGGTCGGCGGCGGCGAGATCCCCTTCGTCTGGCGGGAGATCCACGGCTACGACCTGATGGAGGCGGGCTTCCGCCTGGGCCTGGGCCTGGACCCGAAGCCGTGGAGCGCCGCGCTGTCCACCGGCTCCAGCCCGGGCTCCGGAGCCGGCGTCGGCGGCTTCCTCCTGGTCCCCGCGCCGGCCGCGCGTCCGTGCCGCATCACCACGGTCACCTCGATGCTTGGCCGCGAGCCGGGGCCGTACGCCGAGGCGCTGCTCACCGCCGGCGAGATCCTGCCCGCGGCGGACGCCTACTACGAGCACGTGGGCGGACGGTTCCGCTTCCGCGGCACGACGGCGGCGGAGGTCGAGGCGGCGATCATCGGCACGGCTCGCGACTTCCGGGTCAGCGCCGAACCCCTCGCCGCCTGATCGCGGGGATCAGCCCCGGCCGGAAAGCCGGGGCTGCCTTCACCTCATGCTTCGATTCCCGTGGCGCGTCAGGGGTCTGACTCAGGATGGGTGGAGCGAGTCATCCCGTAACCCTCGATGCGCATGAGGCCTCTGATATACCTGGATATACCCGGCACGGCGCGGGCTCCCGCGATGTCCCCGAAACACCCCTTACCGCAGCGCTCTCACCTTGCCACCGTCCGGAATCGGCGCAATGCTTCCCAGAACGGAGGACTCGCCGCCAGCCCAGGGGGATCGTATGAAGACGTCCGACAGGCAGCCGCAGACCAATGCTTCCGAGACGCTGATCTCGAAGGTCGCCGACCTGAACGGGGTTCCGGTGCGGCGGCTCGTCGCGGACCGCGCGCCGGTGGAGCGGGGCCGGGTACTGGGCGGGGCCGGGGACCAGGTGCCGGTGGCCGCGTTCGACTCCATGATCTGAGCCGGGCCCCGGTTCGGCCTTGGACGGTTCTGTGCGGCCGTTCTCGCTGTTCGTGGTGAAGATCCAGAGCCGGTGTAATCTCGCCTGCACGTACTGCTACATGTACGAACACGCCGACCAGAGCTGGCGGACCCGCCCGGTCGCCATGAGCGACGAGGTCGTCGAGGGCCTGGCCGCACGCATCGGGGAGCACGCCGCCGCGCACCGGCTCCCGGCGGTCGGGGTCGTCCTCCACGGCGGAGAACCCCTCCTCGCCGGCGGTCCGCGCATACGGTGGATCGCCGACCGCCTCCGTGCGGCGCTGCCGCCGGCGACGCGGCTCGAACTCCACCTCCAGACCAACGGCGTGCTGCTCGCCGGCACCGACGGCGAGCAGCTGTGCCGGACGCTTCTGGAGACCGGCGTCAAGGTCGGCGTCTCGCTGGACGGGGACCGCGCCGCCAACGACCGCCACCGTGTCCACCACAACGGGGCGAGCAGCTTCCGGGAAGTGGTCGCGGGGGTGGAGCGCCTGGGTTCGCCCCGCTACCGGCGAGCCTTCTCGGGGCTCCTGTGCACGATCGATCCGAGGAACGACCCCGTGGAGAGCTACCAGACGCTGGCCGGCCTGGATCCCCCACGGATCGACTACTTGCTACCGCATGCGAACTGGGACACGCCTCCGTCCCGGCCCGAGCGAGGCGGCACGGCACCGTACGCCGACTGGTTGATCGCGGTACACCGACGCTGGTCCGCGGACGGGCAGCGCCTGCCCATCCGGGTGTTCGACTCGATCCGGTCCGCGCTGGCCGGCGGTGAGAGCCTCAAGGAGGCCCTCGGCACGGAGCCCTGCGACCTCGCCGTCGTCGAGACCGACGGATCGATCGAACTCGCCGACTCGCTGAAGACCGCCTACGACGGCGCCCCGCGCACCGGCTTCCACGTCCTGGAGCACTCGTTCGACGAAGCGGCGGCGCACCCGGGGTTCGCGCTCCGCGAGGCGGGCGCGGCGGGGCTGTGTCAGACCTGCCGCCGGTGCCCGGTCGTCGAGATCTGCGGCGGCGGGCTGTACGCGCACCGGTACAGCAAGGACAACGGCTTCGACAACCCGTCGGTGCACTGCGCCGACCTGTTGAAAGTCATCACCTACATGACGGAGACGGAGACCTCGCGTCCCGCGGCGGCGATCACGGGAACCCCCGCGGCGCACGAGATGTCCGGGGCCTGTTTCGATGATCTGGCCGCCGGCTTCGGGGACGTCGCCGCGGTCCGGCAGCTGGCGGCGGCTCAGGAGAGCATCAACCGCGGACTGCTCCACCAGGTGTTCACGGTGTCCCGCGAGCGCGGGGAGTTCTCCCGGCGGCCCTGGCAGGCCATCGACGCCCTGGAACGGCGGGATCCGGAGGCCCTGCGCAAGGCCCTGATCCATCCGTTCCTCCGGGTCTGGGCCCTGCGCTATCTCGACGCCACGCCCGAGTCGGCCGATCAGGAGTATCTGCGGGCGGCGATCGCCGATCGCCGGGACCGGTCGCGGCTCGTCGCCGACGGCCTCACGGTCACCCTCGACGACGTCGACCCCTGCCGTGACTGCTATGGGAAACCGCTCGTCGGCCGGCTGGAACCGGCGGCGGTCGCCGCCTGGCGGCGGATGTTCGCCGAAGCCTGGCACCTCATCGTCACCGAATACCCCGGCTACGCGCCCGCCATCGGCGCGGGACTGTCGACCATCGTGCCGCTGGCGCCCCGACCCGGTACGCAGACGAGCGCGACCGCACGCCAGGCGTTCGGCGCGATCGCGGTGGCGCTGCCCGACACCGCCGACGATCTCGCCCTGCTGATCATCCACGAGTTCCAGCACGTCAAACTCGGTGCCCTGATGGACATGTTCGACCTCTACGACCCGACCTCGCCCCTGACCTTCCCCGTTCCGTGGCGGCCTCCGGAGGACGAACGACCACCCGGGGCGGCACTGCAGGGCCTGTACGCCCACGCCGCCGTCGCCGACGTCTGGCGGACGCGATGGCTGCGCGAGGCGGCCACGGAGCCGGAACGGTCCAAGGCGGGAGCGCAGTATGCCACCTGGCGCCGGGCGGTCGCCCGGGTCGCTCATACCCTCACGGTTTCCGGGGTGTTGACCGACCTGGGCGAACGCCTGGTGGCCCGCGTCGCCGAAAGCACTCATCGATAACCCCGAACTCGTTTAACAGAACGTTGCGTCACTACTCGCGACCGGTACACTCCGCAGTGCGTCGGCCCGGCTGGTCGGAAGGAATCCACAGGTGGCAGAGGAAGGAATGGTGAGCCTTGCCGAGGCTCCCTACTTCTTCCTGAGTTACGCGCGGATGCCTCCCACCAATGACATCGGCGCATTCCGCGGTGAGGCCGACAAGGACGTCATCGAGTTCTATCAGGACCTGTGCACGGCGATCCGCCACCTGGCCGTCGTCAAGCCGGGCGCGCAGGCCGGCTACCTGGACCGGGCGATGGGCACGGCGACCCAGTGGGAAGTCGCGGTCCAGGAGGCCCTGGCGACCTGCCGGACCTTCGTCGCCCTCTACAAACCGGCCTACTTCGAGAGCACCTGGTGCGGGCGCGAGTGGGCGGCGTTCGAGCGGCGGCAGCAGCTGGCCCGGGAGGCGGGTTCGATCGCCTACGACGCGATCATCCCCGTGTTGTGGGTCGACGAGGCCAGTCTGCCCGATCCCCTGCCCAAGGCGGCGAGGCCGGTGCAGTATGAGGACGCGGGGCAGCCCGACCGCTATCGGACGCAAGGACTCTGGGAGTTGCGTTTCGGGATGTACGACCACGACTACAAGCGGGCCACCATCGCGATCGCCCGCACCATAGTCAGGATTGCCCGGTCGACGCAGATCCCCCCGTGTGACATCTCGGAGTTCTCGCAGGATGCCAATGCCTTCAGTGCGGAATCGGAATGACGTGAAGGGACAGAAGGGTATGGGGGGCTTCCGGCAGTCCGGTGACGAACGGTCCGTCCGCGAACCGCTGTTCTTTCTCAGCTATGCGCGCCCGCAGGAGCCGGAGGCGGAGCGTCCCCGCATGGAGCGGGACCTCTTCCTGACCTTCTTCGACGACCTCACGCAGCGGCTCAGCACCCTGCTGCCCCGGCAGTGGCCCGGCGACCTCGGCTACGCCGCCGACGCCGAGGCGCCGGAGCAGCCCACGCTGCGGGCCCTGTCGGTGTGCCACGTCTTCGTCCCGCTGATCTCCCCGCAGTACTTCAGCACCCGGCGCTGCGGGCTGGAGTGGTCGGCGTTCCGCCAGCGCGTCGGGGCTCGGGACGTCGCGCTCCACTTCGTCCCGGTGACGTGGGCGCCGGTGGAGCCGGCGAACATCCCGCCGGCCGTGCTGGAGGTCGACTTCAACACGCCGCGCGGGGGCCGGGCCGACACCGTCGACGGCTTGTACCCGCTCATGTTCGACGAGGACCCGAAGCGGCGGGGCAGCCCCTACGACCTGGTCGTGGACGACGTCGCCCGGACGATCAGCCGGGTCGTCCGGGACCACCCGCTGCCGGCCCGGACGCTGCCCTCGCTGCTGGGGCAGCAGAACGCCTTCCGGGCCGCGCGCACCCGGCTGGTGCTGCGGATCGTGGTCCTCGCCCCGACCCGGGAGCGGTCCCCGGAGGGCCGGACGGCCGACGGCCACTACGGCGACGCCCAGACCGACTGGGTGGCCCCGTACGGCGACCGCCGGGACCGCACGCTCGCCGCGGACGTCCGGACCATCGCCGACCACCTCGGCTACGCCCCCGAGATCGTCGGGTTCGACGACGTCGCGCCGGCGCTGCTGGCCGGCACCCTGCCCAGCGCGCCGACCGTCCTGCTGATCGACAACTGGGCCCTGCTCGACACCGCCTGGCGGGACCAGGTCGCGGCGTACGTGGACCCGGCCGCGAAACGGCCGGCCTGGGAGACGTTCATGGTGGTCCGGGACGACTCCGATCCGGAGACCGGCCAGCGTGGCGCGGAGCTGCGGGCCGCGGTGGATGGGACACTGTCCGCGAGCCTGCAGACCCTGCAGACGAACGTCCAGCACGCGGCGTCCGGGGACGGCCCGCGCGAACGCTTCCCCTCCCACTTCTCGACCGTGGCCGAGTTCGCCGCGGGCCTGTTCCGGTTCCGGGGGTCCCGGTGACCGATCGCGGACGGAACGACACAGCACTGGTCGACGACGACGGAGGTGTGACCATGACGGGCTCGGAGGCCGCCGGCGGCCGGATCGTGACGTTCTACTCGTACAAGGGCGGCACCGGCCGGACCATGGCGCTGGCGAACGCGGCCTGGATCCTGGCCGCCGCCGGGCACAAGGTGCTGATGATCGACTGGGACCTGGAGGCGCCGGGGCTGCACCGGTTCTTCGAGCCCCTCCTGGGCGACGAGCGGCTGCGCGACGTGCCGGGCATCATCAACATGATCGACCAGTACTGCGACTCCGCGAACGCCCGGCTGACCGGCGAGGACGGCGCGGCCGGCGGCGCGATCGACCCGGTCGCCTGGTGGGCGGAGAACGCCCACGTGGCGGAGAACGCGGTCCAGCTGGACTGGGACTTCGGATCGGACGGCAGCCTGCACTTCATCCGGGCCGGCCGCACCGCCGCGGTGCACTCCTCCGGGATCTCGGCCATGGACTGGTACGCCTTCTACCACCACCTCGGCGGGAACCGGTACCTGGAGCAGATGCGGCTGCAGCTCAAGCAGGCCTACGACTACATCCTGATCGACAGCCGCACCGGGAACAGCGACATCGAGACCATCTGCACCAAGGACCTGCCCGACGACCTGGTCGTGTGCTTCACGCTCAGCGGCCAGAACATCGACGGGACCGCGGAGATGGCGGCCCGGGTCGACGAGATCCGCGGCGCCAACCGGCTGCGCTCCCCGGTCCGCATCCTGCCGGTGGTGACCCGGGTGGACGACTCCGACTCCGACCGGCTCGACACCGGCCTGGCCGTCGCGCAGGCGCGGTTCGCCCCGTTCGTGAGCCGGATCGGGTCCCACGATCCGGCGGCGTACTGGAACGTCGCGCAGATCCCTTACAAGGCGCTCTACTCCTACGAGGAGCTGCTCGCCGTCTTCGGCGACTCGCCGGGGAACCCGCAGTCGGTGCTGGCCGCGATGGAACGGCTGGTCGGGCTGATCACCGAGGGCCGGGTGACCTCGCTGGCCCGGATGGACGAGGGCCTGCGCCTGCGCTACCGGCAGAAGTTCTTCCGGCGGGCGCCGGTCGCGCTGGCCGACGTCTGCATCAGCCACCTGGCGGCCGACCGGACCTGGGTCGCGTGGCTGCGCTGGCTGCTGCGCGGCGCGGGCCTGGAGTCGTCGGTGGACGACGCGTCCGCGGCCGACGGCCGGGCCCTGGACCCGCTGACCGCCGAGCAGATGCGGTCGGCCCCCTTCACCCTGGTCCTGGTGTCCGCCGCCTACCAGCAGTCGGCGCTGGGCCGGTCGGTGTGGGCCAGCCGCAACGACGTGCCCACCCAGCTCGGCAGGCTGGTGGCGCTGCACGTCGAGCCGCCGGTGCCGGGCAGCCCGCTGCGCTGGTCGCCGGCCGTCGAGACGGTGAACCGCAGCGAGGCCGACGTGGCCGGCGCGCTGCTGGCGGCGCTGGGCTCGCCGATGACCGCCGAGCAGGCGCTGACCGAGGCCGAGCGGATCGGGACCAGGGTCCGGTACCCCCGGTCCCGGCCCGACCACTGGAACGTGCCGAACCGGATCGTCCGGTTCACCGGGCGCGAGGACAGCCTGGCCCGGCTGCGCGCCCAGCTCACCGCGGGCACCGGCGCGGACCTCACGCACGCGGTGCTCGGCATCGGCGGCATCGGCAAGACGGCGCTGGCCGTGGAGTACGCCCACCGGTTCCAGCACCACTACGACGTGGTCTGGTGGATCCGCGCCGAGCACCCCAACTTCGTCACCGAGGACCTCGCCGAACTCGCCCGCCGGCTGGGACTGGAGGTCCAGAACGTCGGCGAGGCCGCCGACGCCGTCCGGGAGGACCTGCGCACCGGCCGGCGCGGCGGGCGCTGGCTGCTGGTGTACGACAACGCCGAGGACCCCGACCGGCTGCTGGACCGGATGCCCTCGGCCGCGAACGGCCACGTGCTGGTCACCTCGAACAACTCGAAGTGGGCCGGCGTCGTGCCCGCGCTGGAGGTCGACGTGTTCGACCCCGAGGAGAGCGTCGCCCTGCTCACCCGCCGCGTGCCCGGGCTGTCGCAGCGGCACGCCGGGCTGGTCGCCGACGAGGTCGGCAACCTCCCGCTGGCGGTCGAGATCGCCGGCTCCTGGCTGGCCGAGACCGGGATGCCGGTCGAGGCCTATCTGGAGCTGCTGCGCAGCGACCCGGCCGCGACGCTGGAGCGCGGGCACGCCTCCGGGTACGACCGCTCGGTCATCGCGGCCTGGCGGCTGAACGTGGCCCGGATCGGGGAGCTGTCCCCGGGCGCGGCACGGCTGCTGCAGCTGCTGGCGTTCTGCGGCCCCGAGCCGGTCGCGGCCAACCTCGTGTACGGCGACGCCATGAGCCGGGCCCTGCTGCCGTACGACACCCGGCTGCGCTCCGGCAAGGGCCCGATCGGCCAGTACGTCCAGCTGCTCAACAACTACGGCCTGGTCACGGTGCCGCGCGGCACCAACAAGCCGCTGCAGGTCCACCGGCTGATCCAGCAGGTGGTCCGGGACCAGATCCCCGATCCGCAGGACCGGGAGACGCTGCGCCGCGCGATCCACGAGGTCCTGGTCGCGGCCCGCCCGCCGCAGGGCGACGTGGACAACGCGCGGACCTGGCCGGTCTACGCCGAGATCTGGCCGCACCTGCTGCACTCCGAGGCGCGCCGCGGCAACGCCGAGACCCGGCAGCTCTACGTCGACCGGGTCCGCCACCTCCGGCTGCGCGGCGAGCCCGGACCGGCGGCCGAGCTGGCCGAGGAGACGGTCGCGCTGTGGGAGGCCGACCCGGAGATCGGACCGGACGACGCCCGCAACCTCAGCATGCGCTTCGAGCTGGCGAACGCGCTGCGCGCGCTGGGCCACCCGGCCCGGGCGCTGGAGATCGACACCGACGTCGTGGCCCGCCAGCGGGCGCACCCGGACCTGGGGCCGGAACACCTGGCGACGCTGATGACCGTCGGCGGGCTGGCCAGCGACTACCGGGCCCTGGGCCGGTTCCAGGAGTCGCTGGAACTGGACCGCGCGAACCACGCCGACTTCCTCGCCTACATCGGCCGGGACCACCCCCGGACCCTGCTGGCGGCCAGCAACCTGGCCGTGGCGCTGCGCGCGGCCGGCGAGCCCTTCGAGGCGCTGAAGATCGACCGGCAGACCCTCGACGACCGCCGGGACGTGCTCGGGGAGACGGACTTCCTGACCTTCAAGTCGGCCATCAACCTCGCCCGCGACCTCCGGGACTGCGGCGACCGCACAGGCGCCCTGGAGCTGCTCAAGGTCACCTACCGGGACGCCCGCGACGCCCTCGGCGACGACGCCCCGGCCACCATCGAGGCGGCCCGCGCGCTGTCCACCAGCTACCGCAAGGCGGGCGACTACACCGAGGCCGGCAAGCTCCTGGCCCGGCTCCGCGACCAGCTCGGCGCCCCCGAGTCCGTGGAGTCGGTGCCGCTGCTCGGCTACGCGCTGAACGCCGCCGCGCACCGCGCCGGCAGCGGCGACGTCCAGGGCGCCCTGGACCTGGCGCAGACGACGCTGGCGAAGTACCAGGCCAAGCAGCCCCACCACCCCGACGCCATGGTCTGCGCCAACAACGTGGCGATCTACCTGCGCCGTCTGGGCCGCACCCAGGAGTCGCTGGAACGCCTCCGGATCACCTTCGCCGAACTGACCTCGGCGCTGGGCGAGACCCATCTCAGCACCCTGGGCTGCGCCATCAACCTCGGGAACGCCCTCGCCGAGACCGGCCGGCCGGAGGAGGCCGAGCAGTTGTACCAGGCGACGGCCGGACACCTGCGGACGGTGCTGGCCCCGGCCGAGCCCGCGGCCCGCGAGAGCCACCCCGACCTGCTGGCGTGCCAGGCCAACCTGGCGGTCACGTGGCACGAGACCGGCCGGGAGGAGCAGGCCGAGACCGAGCGGGCGCGGGTGCGCAAGCTGCTGGCGGCGACCCGCGGCGAGAAACACCCCAGCACAGCACGGCTCGACCGGTGGGAGCGTGCCGACCGGGAGCTGGACGCGACGCCGCTGTGAGCGGAGGCGGCCGTCAGAGGATTGCGATCAGAGCCCGGAAAACAGGGGGCTGAGCACGTCGGCGCCGGAACACCGGGTTCCGGCGCCGCTGCGGTACCCGGCGTCGAGACCGCCCAGCGATCGGCGAAGGGAGCGCGCATGGACGTCGCGTCCGCGAAGCGCGGCCGCGAGCTCGGCGCGCTGTGACACCCGGGGCGGGCGGATGCGCCGTCACCGCCCCGACACGGCACCGGCCCGGTTCGCCGTGTTAGCCAGCCAGCGCAGGATCCGGGGCATGGCGGGGATCGCGCCGAAGTGGGCGGTGTTGAGGGCGAGCATGGTCGTGGCGTTCTTGAGGTGGTCGGCGAGCCAGTAGAAATGGTCGATCGGGGAGAAGGTGTCCAGCTCGCCGTGCCAGAGCAGGGCCGGCACCTCGATGTCCGACACCTGGAAGCCCCAGGGTTTGACCAGGGAGACGACGTCGTCGAACCAGCCCTGCAGGCCGTGGTCCCGGACGTCCGTGTCCGCCTCCTCGGGGTCGAAGGCCGCGTCGAAGTTCTGCACCAGCATGCGGCGCACGCCCGTCTCCCAGACGATGCGGCGGTCTCCCGGTGACATTTCCGGGACCAGCGATCTGATCATCTGCTGGGGATCGGAGTTCAGTGCCGAATGGCGCTGGAGCAGTTCTTCGTGAAGCGATCCGTGATCCTCGGCGGCGAGAGTGAACGCGTGGATGTTGGACTGTGTCATCCCGGCGAACCAGTCGAGTTCCGCGGGATCCACGTCGAAGGGCGCCAGGCTTACCAGAACGGCCACGTTCTCGACCCGTTCCGGCAACAGCGCGGCGCACGCCATCGCGTGCGGACCGCCTCCGGAGCGGCCCATGACGGAGAACTTCTCGAGGCCGAGCGCGTCCGCGATGCTCGCGACGTCGGCGGCGGCATGGCTCACGCTGCGGCCCTCCAGCCGCCCCGAGCCGCCGTATCCGGGCCGGTCGTAGGCGATGAGCCGGAGGCCGGAGTTATGCAAGTGGTTGACAAGGGGTCGTGGCCCGCGGCGACTTCCGGGCATGCCGTGCAGATACAGGATCGGATACCCGTCCTCCGGGCCCCAGGACTCCACCGCCAGTCCCCGGCCGCCCTCGGTCACCACCAGCGTTCTCACTCGCAGCCTCCCGAGTCCGGTGCCGACCGTAGCCCCTGCGCCCCTGTTCGCAGCATGGCGCACGGCATCTTGATTGTCATTACCGAAAAGCGTGCACTGGCTATACATGCTTCCACCAAGACACGCGAGAGCCTAGCGGAGAGATGCGCCACTGTGGCCTATGTGGGGGAAAGCCATGCGTGGGTTTCACTCTCACTCAAGCTCCGGCTATGCGCGGCCGCCGGAAATTGCGATCATCACGCCGCGTGTCAGGCCTCTGCGGAACCGCGCACCGCGCCCGGCGGCCAGACCAGCCGCACCGGGACACCCGCCGCGCGCGCCGTGGCCACCGCGTCCGCCATACCACCGCCCCGCCCGGAGGGCGGGGCGCCGTCCCAGATGGCGACCAGCAGATCGGCCCGCGCCACCAGCGCGGCGTTCGCCTCGTCGTACGCCTCCCGCCCGGCGCGCTCGGCGGGCAGCACCACGACGTCGTCGGCCGCGGCCAGCAGCCGGTCGAAGTCCGGCGTGTGCTCGGCCGGCACGTGCGCGGCCCGGTAGTCGCGCGAGGGGATCAGCGCGGTCAGCGAGCCGCCCGCGTCCAGCAGGACCTGTGCGAACACGGTGTCCGCACCCGCGGCGAGGCAGGACACGCCGACCAACGGCTCCTCGCCCGCACCCCATTCGTCGAACAGCCGCCGGAGAACCCGCCGGACCAGCGCGACGGTATCAGCCCCGAGATCCATGTGCCCGGTCACCGCGAGCGTCGGCATGTCAGAGCAGGATTCCGAGGAAGGCCACCAGGTAGGCGGCGGCGAAGGTGAGGGGCACGGACTTCTCGACCCAGGTCAGCTGGGGATAGCGCTGCCGCCCCCGGGCCGCGAGCACCATCTCCCACTCCCGCACGTACGCGAACGCGGGCAACCGCTCCTCCAACGTGTTGATCACCGCGAACTTGGCCGCGTTCAACTGCTTGTACGAATGGATGAGCACGAACCACGCCAGGCACTCCGCGAGCAGGATGACGAAACCCGGCACCACCACCCAGGCCGAGACGCCGGCCGCGCGCTGGCCCCTGGAGGCGGCGGCCAGCACGGCGACGACGCCGCTGTTCAGCGTGAGGAAGAAGGTGTTGGCGAGGTTCCGCCGCGCGCTCAGGTTGTCCGACATCGTGACGCAGAGCTTGTACTGCTCCAGGACCGCGTTCTGATACTTCTCCCCGGACGCCTCGTAGTCGTCGGGCCCGATCGCGGTGTTCCACACAGCATCCTGATTCCCGGACATGGCTCCATAGTGCAACCCCGGCCCGGTGCGGTACAGGGATGTGAACCGGCCATAGGGGCGAAGTCCCTACGGCCGGTCGCCTGCGGCTCAGGGCCCGACGAAGGTCCAGTAGAGGTTCGCCGAGGACCACGGCGACCAGGTACCGCCGTTCACGCTCTGCGTGAAGCCCATCTGCGCGGTCGGGGTGCCCTGGCCACGGGCGAAGACCGTCATGGTCTTGGAGGCGGGGCTATAGGCGATCGTGGGGTCGCCGGCGAGCTTCCAGTAGTTGTTCAGCTCGGCCCAGTTCGACCACGGCC